>JBQGEH010000406.1:0-16492 GCA_052039515.1 Nakamurella sp.
GGCCGGGCGGCCGGTGGTCGTCGGCGGGGACGGCGACCCGACCCGGGCCCGCCAGGTCGTGGCGTCGGCGTCCTACGAGGCCCGGGCGCACGGGGTGCACGCCGGCATGCCGCTGCGGCTGGCCGCCCGGAAGTGCCCGGACGCGGTGTTCCTGGCCAGTGACCGGCCGGCCTACGAGGCGGCGACCGCCGAGGTGATGGACACCCTGCGCAGCCTCGGCCACCCGGTCGAGGTGTGGGGGTGGGATGAGGCCTGTCTGAGCGCCACCACCGACGACCCGCGGGGCCTCGCGCAGCTCGTCCGGGCCGCGATGCTCGACGCCACCGGGCTGTCCTGCTCGGTCGGGATCGGGGAGAACACCTCCCAGGCCAAGCTCGCCACCGGTTTCGGCAAACCCGGCGGGATCGGCATGCTGACCTCCGCCGACTGGGCGGCGGTGATGTTCCCGCGGCCCGCGGACGCGCTCGGCGGGGTGGGCACGAAGACGGCCCGCACGCTCGCGACGCTGGGCATCACCACCGTCGGCGAGCTGGCCGCCGCCGACCCGGCCGTGCTGATCGCCGCGTTCGGCCCGAGCACCGGTGGCTGGCTGTCGGTGACCGGCCGGGGTGGCGGTCGCACCACCCTGGACACCGAGCCGTGGGTAGCCCGCTCGCGCAGCCACGTCGTCACCTACGAGACCGATCTCACCGACCGGGACCGGATGGACGCCGAGGTCACCGCGATGGCCGCACAGCTGACCGCCGACATCGCCGCGGAGGGCCGCACCGTGCACCGGGTCGCGGTGACCGTGCGCACCGCGTCGTTCTTCACCCGCTCCAAGATCCGCAAGCTCCCCGCCCCGACCGTCGACCCGGACGTCGTCGCCGCCCAGGCCCGGGCCGTGCTCGCCGCGTTCCCGCTGGACCGCCCGGTGCGGCTGCTCGGGGTCCGGGTCGAGCTGGATCCGCCGGCGCAGCGGGCGGCACGCGCCTGAACCGGCGCCGGTGAACCCGCGGGGCTCGACGGTGCGCACTGGAGCACCGACCTCGCGACAGGTCCAGCCACCTCGCGACGGTTCCAGGCACCCGGAGCGGTCGCTGAGTCGACCAACCGGTCGCGAAGTCGGGGCCGGGTGGACGCACCGTCGCACGGCACCCGCCCCCACAGACACCACCGCCCCAGGCGCGAACCGGGGGCGGTGGCAACAGGAGAGCCGGATCAGGGCTGGTAGGCAACCGATCCCTGGTCCTGCAGGTCCTGCAGGACGGCCGGGTCCTGCATCTCCATCCAGGCGACGACGTCCTGATAGGTGGCGCAGTAGGTGTCGGGCTTGCCGCACGTCTCCTTCATGAACTCCGCGGTCGCGGGGTTGAAGGAGTTGCCGTTCCAGTTGTTGAAGTGGTTGGCGATGAGCACCGGCGCCCGGTTGCCGTTGTAGGCCTGGTCGTACATGAAGCGGTAGGTGTCGAGCACCTTGCTGGTCAGCTCCGGCGCCGACGACGGATCCTCCTTGCCGCCGTTGAACTTGACCCAGAAGTTGTAGTCCATCGCGGTGACCTTGCCGCCGAGCCCGGCGGAGTACACCTGCGGCATGTAGAACTCCCAGATCCCGCTGTCCAGCCGCTCGGGCCAGAAGATGCCGTCCCGCGGTGCGGGCAGCGACGAGTCGTAGGTCATGCCGTGCTGCTCCCAGGCCGGCATCAGCTGGTCGACCTGACCGGCCAGGCACGGCGTGCGGCCGCCCTTGACCTCGCTCGGCGGGAACACCAGGTCGGGCGCGTCCGGCAGGTTGTCGATGGTCTTCCAGTTGGTCATGAAGTCGAAGAACTGGTCGAGCTCGCTGTTCCACTCCGCCGTCGACCAGTTGGTCCCCAGCTCGCAGAAGTGCCCGTTGTAGTGCGTGCCGATCTCGTTGCCGGCCAGATAGGCCTCGTTGAGGTCGTTGATGCGCTGGACGACCTCGGCGCTGTCGCCACCGAACCCGACCTGCGAGGAACCCCGGTCGGCGCCTGGCGCCTGGTAGGCGTCGGCCTGGCCGTCCTCGAGCACGTAGGTGCCGGTGAGGAAGCCGGTGAAGCGGGCGTCGCTGGGGGCGGCGGCGTCGAGGAACTCGTGCATCTTCTCGGAGCTGCCGACGCCGTCGAAGGAGAAGATGACGAACTGCGGCGCCTTCTCACCGGGCGCGAGCTTGGTCATCGGCACGTTCGTGGGCTTGCGGCCCGACGGGTCGGCCGGCGCGGAGCTGGACGCGCTGTCCGAGCTCGGGCCGCTGCTCTCCGCCGGGGAGGACGGCGCACTGCTGCTCGCCTCGGCCGACGTGGTCGTCGTCGCCGACTCGGTCGGCTTGGCGTAGATGTCCTCGCTGGGCGGCACGGTGGTGGTGAGCGTCACCGGGCCGAGGCTCGCCGAGTCGTCCCGGTTGCCACTGGTCCCCAGGATCACGCCGACCGTGGCCGCCAGCACCACGACGACCCCGAGAACGGCCCACTTCACCTGACTGGATTTCACGCCACGCCCCATCCGGCACCGATCGCACCCTCGACCGGGGACGACGTCCGACGCCCCCTCCCTACTGACGTTAGGCGCAGGGCACAGGTTGCCCGCAACCGTGACCCGTCACAACGACTTCACGATCTCCCGTTTGAGCACCTTGCCGCTCGGTCCGAGCGGCAGCGTGTCCACGAACTCGACCCGCCGCGGGTACTTGTGCCGGCCCATCCGGCCGCTGGCCCACTCGACCAGTTCCGGCGCGGTGAGCCCCCCGCCCTCGGGCGAGCGGACGACGACCGCGCACACCTCCTCGCCGTGCACGTCGTCCGGCACCGGCACCACCGCCACCTGGGCCACCCCGGGGTGGCCGGCGAGCACCTCTTCGACCTCGCGGGGGTAGACGTTGAACCCGCCACGCACGATGAGGTCGTTCTTGCGGTCGACGATGGAGACGAAGCCGTCCTCGTCCACGGTGCCGAGGTCCCCGCTGCGGAACCAGCCGTCGACCAGCACCCGGGCCGTGGCTTCCGGGTTGTTGAGGTAGCCCGCGAACACGTTGTGGCCCCGGATGACGACCTCGCCGATCTCGCCCACCCCGAGCAGCTCGATCCGGCCCTCGCCGTCGGGGGCCGCGATCGCCGCCTCCACCCCCCACACCCCGCGGCCGACGGTGCCCGCCTTGCGGCCGAACACCCGCTGGTTGAAGGTGGCCACCGGGGACGTCTCGCTCAGGCCGTAGCCCTCGTAGATGTCGGCGCCGAAGACCTCGGCGAAGCGGTCGATGACCGCCACCGGCAGGCTCGCCCCGCCGGAGATCGCGTTCTTCAGCCGCGGCCGGCGCTCGTCCTCCCGGGCGGCGGCCAACAACCCGACGTACATGGTGGGGACGCCCTCGAAGACGTTGACCCCGGCCGTCACCATCAGGTCCAGCGCCTGCGCGGCGTCGAAGCGGGGCAGCAGCACCAGGGTCGCGCCAGCGTAGAACCCGGCGTTCATCGCGCACGTCTGCCCGAACGAGTGGAACAACGGCAGGCAGCCGAGGATGACGTCGTCGGGCTCGAGGTCGATCACGTTGGACGCGGTGACGTGCGCGTTCATCACCATGTTGAGCTGGGTGAGCACCGCCCCCTTGGGCTTCCCGGTGGTGCCCGACGTGTAGAGGATCACCGCCTCGTCAGCGGCCTCCCGGGTGGCGTAGCCGTCGACCGGCGCGGCGTCGGCGGCCAGCAGGTCGAGCCGGTCGGCGTCGCCGCCCATCACCGCGAGCAGCCCGACCCCGGCGGCCTCCGCGGCCGGGGCCCCCTGGGCGAGCAGCGGCGCCGCGGCGACCAGCAGTCGCACCTCGGCGTCACGCAGCATGTACTCGATCTCCCGGGCCACCAGCAGCGCGTGGATGGGTACCACCACCGCGCCCAGCGACAGGATCGCGTAGTAGGTCCGCGGGAAGTCCGGCACGTTGGGCAGCAGCACCGCGACCCGGTCGCCCGGTCCGACGCCCCGGTCGGCCAGCACCCGGGCGTAGCGCCGGGTCTGCTCCCACAGGTCGCGGTAGGTGATCCGGTCGTCGCCCAGGACCACGGCCTCCCGGTCCGGATACCGCGACGCCGATTCGGCCAGGATGCTGGCCAGCGAGACCGTCATGGTCTGCTCCTCTGTGCGCGCCGCCGGCGCGGCCGTGGTGCCGGGGCCAGCCGCCACGGTGCGAGCTGGATCACACGAACGTACCCGGACGGCCCATCGGGGCGCAGGATCACGACCCCCGGCCGCCCGGCACGCGAAATCCTGCGGGCGTGATCCACGTCCGGCGGACGGTCCCGCGGACGTGGGGCCCGCCGTCAGCTTGTAGATTCCAGGGAGCACAGGCACCGGCCGGACCATGCGCCGGTGCTCCGTCGCGACCAGGCTCCGCAGATCGACGATCCGCTCCGCACACGCCCGCAGCTGCACCACCCGCTGTACCGACGAGAGGCGCTCGCCCACCCATGACCGAGACCACCACCACCGCGACCACCGGCGAGACGGTCGCTGCACCCGTGACCGACACCGCCGCGGCTGTCGAGGCCGCTCCGGCGGGCGCCACGTTCTCCTACAACGACCACGCGCTGGACCTCAAGGTCGTGCCGGCCACCGAGGGCGCGCCGGGCGTGGAGATCTCCTCGCTGCTGTCCAAGGCGGGTGTGGTCACGCTGGACCCGGGCTTCACCAACACCGGGTCGACGACTTCGGCCGTCACCTACATCGACGGCGACGCGGGGATCCTGCGCTACCGCGGCTATCCGATCGAGCAGCTGGCCAACGGGTCGACGTTCCTGGAGACCAGCTACCTGCTGATCTACGGCGAGCTGCCCACGGCCGACCAGTTGGCGTCGTTCGAGTCGCGGATCTCCCGGCACACGCTGCTGCACGAGGACCTCAAGCGGTTCTTCGACGGTTTCCCGCGCGACGCGCACCCGATGCCGGTGCTGAGCTCGGCGGTGTCGGCGCTGTCGACCTTCTACCAGGACTCGCTGGACCCGTTCAACGACACCCAGGTGGAGCTGTCGTCCATCCGGCTGCTGGCCAAGATGCCGACCATCGCCGCCTACGCCTACAAGAAGTCCGTCGGGCAGCCGCTGCTCTACCCGGACAACAGCCGCGGGCTGGTGGAGAACTTCCTCCGGATGTGCTTCGGCTTCCCCGCCGAGAACTACGACGCCGACCCGGTGCTGGTCAAGGCACTGGACCAGCTGTTGATCCTGCACGCCGACCACGAGCAGAACTGCTCCACCTCGACGGTGCGGCTGGTGGGCTCCTCGCACGCGAACCTGTTCGCGTCGGTGTCGTCGGGCATCCACGCACTGTCCGGCCCGCTGCACGGCGGGGCGAACCAGGCGGTGCTGTCGATGCTGTCGGCGATCAAGGCCGACGGCGGCGACATCCCGCAGTTCGTCAACCGGGTGAAGAACAAGGAGCCCGGCGTCAAGCTGATGGGCTTCGGTCACCGGGTCTACAAGAACTACGACCCGCGCGCCGCGCTGGTCAAGGCGACCGCCGACGAGGTGCTGTCGAGCCTGGGCGGCAACGACGAGCTGCTGGACCTGGCCAAGCAGCTGGAGGAGATCGCGCTGCACGACGACTACTTCGTGTCGCGCAAGCTCTACCCGAACGTCGACTTCTACACGGGCCTCATCTACAAGGCGATGGGCTTCCCGGACAAGATGTTCACCGTCCTGTTCGCCATCGGCCGGCTGCCCGGCTGGATCGCCCAGTGGCGCGAGATGATCAAGGACCCGGCGACCAAGATCGGCCGCCCGCGTCAGGTCTACACCGGGCACACCGAGCGCGACTACGTCGCCATCGGAGACCGCTGACCTGACGCCCGCCCGGGAACCGCCCGACGGTTCCCGGCCGCGGCCCCCGGGTACCCGAGCGGTCGTGAGCGACTCCCCCGCCCTGCTCTGGTTCCGCCGTGACCTGCGGCTCGACGACCACCCCGCGCTGCTGGCGGCCGCGGCCGGCGGCCGGCGGGTGCTCGGCCTGTTCGTCCTCGACCCCACCCTGCTGGCCGGGTCCGGCGAGCCGCGGGTGCGCTTCCTGCACTCCTGCCTGCAGGCGCTGTCGGCGTCGATGAACGGCCGGCTCCTCGTCGTCGAGGGCGACCCGGTCGAGCGGGTGCCCGAGATCGCCCGGCACGTCGGCGCCGCCGAGGTCCACGTCAGCGCCGATTTCATGCCCTACGGGCGGCGCCGCGACAAGGCCGTGTCCGACGCGCTCGGTGACATCCCGGTCATCGCGACCGGCTCGCCGTACGCCGTGACGCCCGGGCGGGTCACCAAGAACGACGGCAGCAACTACGCCGTCTACACCCCGTTCTTCCGCGCCTGGAGCGAGCACGGCTACCCCAAACCGGCCGCGTCGGGCGCCTCGGTGGACTTCGTGCACGGCCCGCGGGTGGACGTGCCCGGCCGGGTGGCGGTCGCCGACCTCCCCGGTCTGCCGCTGCACGGCGACGACGCGCCGGACCTCCCGCAGGGCGGTGAGGCCGAGGCGCTGCGGCGCTGGGCGGAGTTCCGGGACGGCCCGCTGGCCGACTACAAGACCGAACGCGACCGGCCCGACCACGCGGGCACCAGCCGGCTGTCGGCGTACCTCAAGTACGGCTGCGTCCATCCCCGCACGCTGCTCGCCGACCTCAAGGCGCACCCCTCCGAGGGGGCGGTGACCTACCGGCAGGAGATCGCCTGGCGGGACTTCTACGCCGACGTCGTCTTCCACAACCCGCGCTCGACCTGGTCCTCGATCGACCCGGCGGTGGACAAGCTGCAGTACGACTCCGGCGACGTCGCCGACGCGCACCTGGAGGCGTGGAAGGCCGGCCGCACCGGCTACCCCTACATCGACGCGGCGATGCGGCAGCTGCTCGCCGAGGGCTGGATGCACAACCGGGCCCGGATGGGGGTCGCGTCGTTCCTCATCAAGGATCTGCACCTGCCCTGGCAGGTGGGCGCGCAGCACTTCATGCGGCACCTGGTGGACGGCGACCTGTCGTCGAACAACCACGGCTGGCAGTGGGCAGCCGGCGCCGGCCCGCAGGCCGCGCCGTTCTACCGCGTCTTCCAGCCGGTCACGCAGGGGCAGCGGCACGACCCGGCGGGCGACTACGTGCGCCGCTACGTCCCGGAGCGGCGCGGAGTGGACGGCAAGGCGGTGCACACGCCGTGGGAGCTGCCCGACGGCCTGCCGGACGGCTACCCGGAGCGGATCGTCGACCACGCCGCGGAGCGGCTGGAGGCGCTGCGCCGGTGGGAGCAGCGCCCGAAGGCCGCCTGAGGCTCAGCGGCGCGGCACCCGGCCCCGCTTGATCTCGTACATCGCGGCGTCGGCGGCGTCCAGCAGCTGGTCGGGGGTGCGGCCGCCGTCGTCGGTGACGATGCCGATGCTGGCCCGCGGGACGATCCGCTCGCCGGCCACCTCCAGCGGGGCGGCGACCGCCTCCTCCAGACGCCGGGCGACGATGCGCGCCTCGTCGGGGCTGTGCAGCTCGGCGCAGATGACCACGAACTCGTCGCCGCCGAAGCGCGCCACCAGGTCCTCGGCGCGGCAGGCCAGCCGCAGCCGGTCCGCCACCGCCACCAGCAGCGCGTCGCCGGCCGCGTGGCCGAGGGTGTCGTTGACGGCTTTGAAGCCGTCCAGGTCGATGAACAGCACGCCGAGGTGACCGGGGTGGCGGGCCAGCCGGGCGACCTCGTGTTCCAGCCGCGGCCGCACCTGCCGCCGGTTGGCCAGGCCGGTCAGCGGGTCGTGCACCGACTGGTAGGCCAGCTGCGCCTCCAGCCGTTTGCGCTCGCTGATGTCGCGCACCACCGCGGTGAACAGACCGGTCTCGGGCCCGGCGTCGCTGATCGCCAGCTCGATGGGGAAGGTGGTGCCGTCGGCGCGGCGGCCGCGCATCTCACCGACCTCGGGCATCGCGTCCAGGTCCTCCCGGTCCGGGTCGGGCCGGTCGGAGGGGGCGATGAGGGTGACCAGCGGGGAACCGACCACCTCGGCGGCGGTCCGGCCGAACATCCGCTCGGCGGAGCGGTTGACCGACTCCACCGCCCCGGCCCGGTCGAAGATGACGATGGCGTCCACGGCGGTGTCCAGGATGGCCCGGGCCCGCGCCTCGCTGGCCCGCAGCGCGGCCAGTGCGGCGGTCTCGGCCTCCCGCGCGATGCGCAACTCCTCCATCCGGCGGTAGAGCTCGCCGGCCACCGACTGCTCCGACGCCTCGGCACCGGCCGCCTGCCTGGCCTCGTCGAGGCGGATGAAGTCGGTGACGTCCTCGACGCGGTGCAGCACCCAGCGGAGTCCCCCGTCGGGGCCGACGACCGGGGCGTTGACGGTGGACCAGTACCGGGGCTCGACGACGCCGGTGGTCCGGTCGAGCACGTCGAAGCGGTGCAGCGGGATGACGTCGGTGGCCTTGGTGTCCAGCACCCGCTGGAACGACAGCTCCGCCGGGGTCGGGCCGTCCTCCGACGAGGTCGGGAAGGCCGCGAAGACGTGCCGTCCGATCAGCTCGGAACGCTCCCGGTTCAACAGGCGCAGGTATGCCTCGTTGACCTCGACGATGGTCAGGTCGGCGTCCACCACGAGCACGGGAGCAGGCAGCCCCACGAAGATCTGGCGGAAGTCCACCTCGTCGTGAGAGGGGTCGGGCACGTGCAACTCCTCTGTCCGGAGAGCGGGTCACCCTTCGTTTCTTTAGCTACGTTCAGTTATAGCACGACTGCGGAACGTAGTAAACGGTCGTTCTCACACCTGTTGCACCGGACGCAGGCCCCAGGACGCCTCGAACGTCTCACCGGGCTCCAGCCAGCGCAGCCCCAGCCCGCTGTTGAAGGCGTCCGCCGGGCAGGTCATCGGCTCGACGGCCACGGTCAGTTCCCGGCCGGGGAAGTCGCGGGGCGTGAACACCTGGATGTAGGAGAACGGCTCCTCCCCCCACAGCACGAGCCCGGACCCGTCCGGGGCGGCCAGGGTGGCGGTGTAGTGATCGCCGGAACGGCGCAGGTCGGTGTAGCAGGTGTCCAGGCTGACCGCGTCCAGCCGGACCCCGGTCCGCAGGTCGACCTCGGTGCCCTCGACCGGGGCGGTCCCGGTGGGGATCTTGTTCTCGTCGAGGACGAAGTAGGTGTCGCCGTCGACGGTGATCCGGAGGTCCTTGATCGGCGTCTCGCCCACCCGCAGGTAGGGGTGCGCCCCCACCCCGAACGGCGCCCGGCCGGCGCCGACGTTGGCGATGCGGTGCGTGACGTGCAGGCCGTCGTCGGCCAACCGGTAGGTCACCACGGTGTCCAGCGTGAACGGGTAGCCGTGCTGCGGGTAGACCGACGCGCCCAGCGTCACCGACGCCTCGTCGACCTCGATCAGCTCGTAGCTGGTGTTGCGGAGCAGACCGTGGCTCGCCGCGTTCTTGCCGCGATCGGTCAGATCCAGCTGCTGCGGCTTCCCGTCCAGCTCCCACACGCCGTCCTTGATGCGGTTGGGCCACGGCACCAGCACGATGCCGCAGCCGTGCGGCGCGGGCTTCGTGTCGTCCCACACCTCGGTGTAGTGGGTCCCGTCGACGGAGAACTCCCGCAGCACCGCGGCGACGGACCCGATCCGGGCCCTGGCCGTGCCGTGGGTGATCTCGTACTGGATGCCGGTCGGCGGGCGCAGGGCGGTGGAGGCGGACATGGCTCGACACCCTATCCAGGGGCCGGGTCAGCTCACCGAACGGGACAGTGCGCGGCCGAACTGGGTGAGTCGCTGCATCTGCCCACGGCCGCCGTCGCTGACCGATTTCGCGAAGCGGTAGGTCTCCACGTACTGCATGGTGCGGGTGCCGGCGTCCTCGGTGAGCTCGGTGACCGAGCGCTCCGGGGTCTGGGTGGACAGGTACAGCATCACCGAGTGCAGCTGCCGGGCGCCCTGCTCGTCGTAGCTGTACCGCGTGCGCATGCCCTGGTCGACCACCGCGGTCAACGGGACGGTGCGGATGGACGAGGAGAACATCGCCGCACCCGGCTGGTCCTCGTCCTCCTCGTCCTCGCCGTGCCACAGGATGAGCCGGTGGCCGTCGGTGAGGGCGACCTCCTGCCAGAGGGACTCCCCGAAGCTCGCGGTGCTCAGCACCCGCTCGCAGGTGAACGCCCGCACCGCGGTCAGATCGACCACCGCGGTGATGGCGTCCAGCGCCGCCTCGGCGTCCCGGAGGTAGGCCCGGGCCGCGTCCGCCAGCCCCTGGTAGACCGCCCAGTCCTGGTCGGGCTGCGGGGATCCGGTCATGTGCGCTCGTTCCTCTCGGGTGGGTGTGGCGGCAATGGTCTACCCGGTCGGTGACGTCGACGCGTCATCGCCGTGGACGGGTCACCGCTGGAGGGCGTCCTCGGCCCGGTAGCGGATGAGCGCCGGCCGGACGAAGGCGACGGCGAGCACGCTCACCACGACCAGCACGCCGCCACCGGCGACGGCGATCGTGGTCGTGGTGGCATCGGCGACGAAGCCGTGCAGCAGGTCGGCGACCCGTGGGCCGCCCGCGACCACGACCAGGAACACCCCCTGCATGCGGCCGCGCATCTCGTCGGTGGCCGACAGCTGCAGCACGGTCGTGCGGTAGACGGCGCTGACCATGTCGGCCCAGCCGCCCACGGCCAGGAACCCGACGGCGATCCAGATGCTGGTGGACAGCCCGAAGCCGACCATGGCCAGTCCCCAGACGACGATGGCGACGATGATGGCCAGCCCCTGCCGGCGGACCCGTTGGATCCAGCCGCCGGTGAGGCCGCCGATGGCCGCCCCGAGGCCGAGTCCCAGGTTGAGCAGACCGAGCTGGATGCCGCCCTCCGGCGGGCCGCCGAAGGTCTGCTCGGCCATCTGCGGGAACAGCGCCCGGGGCATGCCGAGCACCATGGCCAGGATGTCGACGACGAAGGTCAGCAGCAGCACGTCCCGACCGCGCAGGTAGCGCAGCCCCTCCCCGACCTTGGCCCGCTCGCGGACCGGCCCCTCCCGGGGCATCGGCGGCAGCCGGTACGCCGCCCACACCACGGCGGTGAGACCGACGGCGTCGATGAGGTAGAGCGGGCCGAGTCCGACGGTCGGCAGCAGCACGCCGGCCAGCAGGGGTCCGAGCAGCACGCCGACGCTGAACACCGTCATGCTCAACGCGTTGGCGCCGGGGACGAGCTCGATCGGCACCAGCTTGGGGATGATGGCGCCGCGGGCCGGGCTGTTCACCGCGAACAGGCCCTGCTGCAGGGCGAGCATGGCGAACACGACGATCACCGACCCGCCGCCGATCAGCGCGTTCACCCAGAGCCCGATGCTGGTCAGCGCGATGCCGCTGGACGACAGCACCAGGATGATCCGGCGATCGTGGGTGTCGGCGATGGCCCCGCCGAGCAGGCCGAAGGTGATCAGCGGGAACAGGGCGACGAAGGACGCCGCCCCCACCCACGCCGAGGAGCCGGTGAGGCTGAAGATCTGCTGCTGGACGGCGACGACGGTGAGCTGCGATCCGACGACGGTGACGGCCTGGCCGAGGAAGAGCCGCCGGTAGGCCGGGAACTGCAGGGCCCGGGTGTCCGGGGCGATGCGGCGGAGCCGGGACTGGCGCGGGGGCGGTGCCGGGTCGACGGGACCGGGGCCCGCCGGGGTGGGGACGTCGGTCACGGGGCGAGGCGCTCCACGATCCAGTCGGTGTCCGTCCGGCGGAACCGCAGCCGGTCGTGCATGCGGCCCAGCCGGCCCTGCCAGAACTCGACCGTCGCCGGCACCACCAGCCAGCCGCCCCAGTGCGGGGGGACCGGCACCGGCGGGGCGTCCACCGCGTCGGGGCCGCCGCCGAAGCGCTCCTCCAGGGCCGCCTCGGCATCGGTGATGCGCCGGCGGAACGACTCCGCCGGCGGGGAGCCGGCGGGGAAGCTGCCGAGGACCGACGACTGCGGGCTGGCCCACGCGCCGAGCTGCGAGCCCCGCGGGCGGGTGTCCCAGTAGGCCTGGGTGGTCTCGCGGTCGACCTGGACGACGGTGCCGCGGACCTGGACCTGCCGGTGCAGGTCGATCCACGGGAAGGTCAGGCTGGCCACCGGGTTGCGCAGCAGGTCGGCGGACTTGGCCGAGGTGTAGTTGGTGTAGAAGGTGATGCCGGTCTCGTCGACGTCCTTGGCCAGCACGGTCCGCGACGCCGGCACCCCGTTCTCGCCGGCGGTGGCCAGCACCATGGCGTTGGGCTCGGTGAGCCCGGCGGCCACGGCCTGGTCGAACCAGCGGCGGAACTGGGTGAGCCAGTCGGCGGCGAGCTCGTCCTCGGCCAGGCCGGCCCCGGCGTAGCTGACCCGCATCGTCGCGAGCGTGCCGGGATCGTGCCCGGGATCGTGCCCGGGATCGTGCGCAGCCATGGGTGGACAGCCTCCTCGGTACCGACGGCGCGGGCGTACCCGCGGGGCGCTGGGCCCCGCAGGCACGCTACGCCTGGGCACCGACGGTGCGTCCCGGACCGCCCCGGGGTCAGCCGGCGAGCAGGTCGTCGATCTGGTTGATCGACTGCGAGGCGCCCTCGACGACGCCCATGTCCAGCACCTGCTGCAGGGCCTCGGCGGTGGCGTAGGTGCTGACGTAGGTGGCGCGGGTGCCGCCGTCGTGCCCGGTGAAGGAGAACGCGTTCTGCGACACCGGCAGGTTCGGGTTCACGGTGAAGGAGTCGTCGGTGAACCCGTCGTCGAAGCCGAAGCCGCGCGGCTCGTCGACGTCGGTCACCATCCAGGTGCCGTAGAACTTCTCGCCCTCCGGGCCGGTCATGAAGTAGTTGACCCGACCGCCCGGGGTGAGGTCGTGGTCGACCACGGTCGCCGGGTGGCTGGGCGGGCCCCAGATGCGCTCCAGCTGACGCGGGTCGGCGTAGACGGCGAACACCCGCTCGACCGGAGCGGCGAACTCGGCGGTGATGGTCAGCGTGCGGTTCTCGATGTCGGGGGTGACGTCGGTGACGGGCATGGCGGTGTCCTTTCCGGGGACTCGGTGGGGTGGGGACGGGACGGGGTGGCGCTCAGCCGGGTGGTGGCCGGTCGTCCAGGGCGAAGAGCTCGTCCATGCGGCTGATCCGGCCGCGCCAGACGTTCTCCAGCTCGCCGAGCATCGAGGCGACCGACCGGACCGCGGTGACGTCGCCACTGGCCAACTGCTCCCGGCCGGTGCGGCGCTTGACGATCAGGCCGGCCCGCTCGAGGACGGCGACGTGCTTCTGCACGGCGGCGAAGCTCATGTCGTACTTCGCCGCGAGTGCGGTGACCGAGTGCTCGCCGGCCAGCACCCGGCGCAGGATGTCGCGCCGGGTCCGGTCGGCCAGGGCGTGGAACAGGGCGTCGGCCCGGTCCTCGTCGTCCTGCTCCGCGGTGGTCACGGGAGAAATATACAACTAATCGGTTGTACGTTGTCAAGCACGAGGGCCAGACGACTTTCCGGGCGGGGTGACGAGGACCACTCGACGTCCTCTGGCGTGGCCCCCGGTGACGGACGATCGTGGGATCCCCACCATCTCGGCGCGGAGGTGCCCCATGTCGGCTGCAACGTTCACCCCTGGCCTGGAGGGCGTGGTCGCCTTCCACACCGCCATCGCCGAGCCCGACAAGGAAGGCAGCGCCCTGCGCTACCGCGGGGTCGACATCGAGAACCTCGTCGGCCGGGTCGGTTTCGAGGACGTCTGGGCGCTGCTCGTCGACAACGCCTTCGGCGCGCGGCTTCCCGTGGACATCACCTTCCCGCTGGTGCGCTCGGGCGACGTCCGGGTGGACGCCCAGGCGTCGCTGCCGGCGCTGGCCGCGAGCCGGGGTTTCCGTCCGCTGCTGGACATCTCCGACGACGAGGCCCGTGACCACCTCGCCCAGACCACCGCCGCCACCCTGTCCTACGTCGCCCGCTCGGCCCGGGGCGACCAGCCCGAGGTGCCCGAGACGCTGCTGGACGGCACGGCGAACGTCGTCGAGCGCTTCCTCACCGCATGGCTGGGCGAGCCGTCGCCGGAACAGGTCCGGGCGATCGACGCGTACTGGGTGAGCGCCGCCGAGCACGGCATGAACGCCTCGACCTTCACCGCGCGGGTGGTCGCGTCCACCGGAGCCGACGTCCCGGCGGCGATGGCCGGCGCGATCGGGTCGATGAGCGGCCCGCTGCACGGTGGCGCCCCGGCCCGGGTGCTGCCGATGATCGACGACGTCGAGCGGACCGGCGACGCCCGTGGCGTGGTCACGAAGATCCTGGACGCCAAGGAGCGGCTGATGGGCTTCGGGCACCGGGTGTACCGGGCGGAGGACCCGCGGGCCCGGGTGTTGCGCCGGACCTGCCAGGAGCTGGGCGCACCGCGCTACGAAGCCGCCGCGGCGCTCGAGGAGGCCGCCCGTGCGGAGCTGCAGGAGCGCCGCCCCGACCGCACCATCGAGACCAACGTCGAGTTCTGGGCGGCGGTCGTCCTCGACTTCGCCGGGGTGCCGGCGCCGATGATGCCCGCCATGTTCACCTGCGCCCGGACCGCGGGCTGGAGCGCGCACATCCTGGAGCAGAAACGGCTGGGCCGGCTGGTGCGTCCGGCCGCCGTCTACGACGGCCCGGCCACCCGCGACCCGGAGTCGGTCGAGGGCTGGGCGTCACTCGCCGCCCGCTGATCGAGCCGCAGCGTGAAGTAGGCGCTGTGCGGGTCGTCGGTGTAGTCGGCGAACGGCCCGGTGGGCTCGAAGCCGTGCGCGGCGTACAGCGCCCGGGCCGGTGCGAAGAAGGCCTCGGTGCCGGTCTCCAGGCTGAGCCGGGTGTAGCCGCGGTCCCCCGCCAGTCCGATGAGGTGCGACAGCAACGCACGCCCCACCCCGGTGCCGCGGGCCGCCGCGGTGGTCCGCATCGACTTGATCTCGGCGGAGGCGGCGTCGAGTTCCTTCAGCGCCGCGCAGCCCAGCAGCACCCCGTCCCGGCGCGCGGTGACGAACGTGATCCCCGGCCGGCGCAGCGCCTCGACGTCCAGCGCGTGCACACTCTCCGGCGGTGACGTCGCCCGCATGTCGGCGAGGTGTTCGGTCAGCAGGGCGGTGACGTCCGGGCGGGCCGGGTCGTCGGGATCGATGCGCACCCGCTGATTCTCGCCGGGGCGGTCGCGCACCCGTGACAGGCTGGGTGGGTGACTCTCGCCGATCTGCTGCCCACCCCCGGCCACGACCTGGGCGACGAGCACCCGCGCTCCCCCGACGAGCTGTTCACCGACTTCGAGGGCTGGGCCACCGAGCGGGGACTGCCGCTGTACCCGCACCAGGAGGAGGCACTGCTGGAGATCGTGTCGGGATCGCACGTCATCGTGGCCACCCCGACCGGGTCCGGGAAGACGCTGATCGCCACCGCCGCCCTGTTCGCGGGCCTGGCGACCGGCCGCCGGGCGTTCTACACCGCCCCGATCAAGGCGCTGGTCAGCGAGCGGTTCTTCGAGCTCGTCGCGGTGTTCGGCGCCGAGAACGTCGGCATGGTCACCGGCGACAGCGCGGTCAACCCGGAGGCGCCGATCATCTGCTGCACCGCGGAGATCCTCGCGTCGATGGCGCTGCGCGGGGGCGCCGACACCGAGGCGGGTGTGGTGGTGATGGACGAGTTCCACTACTACGGCGACCCGCAGCGCGGCGTGGCCTGGCAGATCCCGCTGATCGAACTCCCCCGCACCCAGTTCGAGCTGATGTCGGCCACCCTCGGAGACGTCACGTTCTTCCGCGACGACCTCACCGAGCGCACCGGCCGGCCCGTCGCGGTCATCACCGGGGTGACCCGGCCGGTGCCGCTGCACTACAGCTACGAGCTGCAGCCGCTGCAGGAGCTCCTGGAGGAGCTGCTGAAGACGGGCCGCGCCCCGATCTACGTCGTCCACTTCACCCAGGCCGCCGCCCTGGAACGCGCCCAGGCGCTCACCTCCATCACCGTCGCCACCCGGGCCGAACGCGACCAGATCGCCGAACTCATCGGCGATTTCCGGTTCTCGGCCGGCTTCGGGCGGACCCTGTCGCGGCTCGTCCGGCACGGCATCGGGGTGCACCACGCCGGCATGCTGCCCAAGTACCGGCGGCTGGTGGAGAAGCTCGCCCAGTCCGGGCTGCTCAAGATCATCTGCGGCACCGACACTCTCGGCGTCGGCATCAACGTGCCGATCCGCACCGTGCTCATCACCGCGCTGACGAAGTTCGACGGCACCCGGATGCGGTCGCTGAACGCCCGGGAGTTCCACCAGATCTCGGGCCGGGCCGGGCGGGCCGGCTTCGACACCGCGGGTGACGTGGTCGTTCTCGCTCCCGAGCACGAGATCGAGAACGAGCGGCGGCTGCGCAAGGCCGGCGACGATCCGGTGAAGCGCAAGCGCGTGGTGCGGACCAAGCCCCCGGAGGGCTTCGTCAACTGGTCGGAGAAGACCTACGACCGGCTGGTCGCCGCCGAACCGGAGCCGCTGCAGTCGCACTTCGCGGTGACCAACGCGATGGTGCTGTCGGTCGTC
>JBQGEH010000407.1:0-2524 GCA_052039515.1 Nakamurella sp.
AGTTCGGCGATGTTGTGGAACTTCAGCGGCTGGTCGGCGGACGACTCGACGACCAGGGTGCCGTAGCCCATGAGGCGACCCCAGAACGTCACCTCGGTCTCCATGTTGGCGATCTGCCCGAGCGGGATCTGGTGTTCGCGCCGGGACAGCAGCCCGGTGCGGAAGAAGACGTGGTGGTTGGAGATGGCGAAGTGCTCGGTGCGCCAGCGCACCACGGGGACGACGACCAGCCAGATCAGGCCGATCAGCATGGCGACGGCGATGACGATCCAGGCGATGTGGAAGTACTGCCAGTCCTGCAACCAGACCAGCAGCGCGACTCCGCCGCCGACGATCACCAGGAAGAAGATCACCGGGAGGACGAGCACCTTCCAGTGCGGGTTCTTGTTGACGATCACCCGCTCACCACGCGCGAGCAGGTTGTCGGGATACGGCATCCGTGGTCACCTCCGTGACGGGGCCCGCCGGAGCGCGGCGGGCGGGTCGGGCCATCCCGGACAACGCCAGTGCCGCCGGCGACGTACGAGGCTCGCCACACGCTACCGCCGGGAGTTCGCCCGGGGCCCGGTCATGCCACTGGTGGGCGAGCCCCGAACACCGCCGAGCCGACCCGGATCATGGTGGCGCCCTCGGCGACGGCGTCCGCCCAGTCGCCGCTCATCCCCATGGACAGGTGCCCGGCGTCGGCCGTGCCCGTGGCGCCGCTGCGCACGACCCGGTCGCGGATGGCCGCGAGATCGGCGTACCCGGCCCGGACGGCGGACCGGTCGTCCGACCGCAGCCCGATCGTCATGAACCCGATCAGCCGGAGGTGCCCGAGGCCGACCACCGCGGCGACGAGGTCGTCGACCTCCTGCGGGGCGACGCCGGATTTGCTGTCCTCCCCCGAGACGTTGACCTGGATCATCACGTCGAGCGTGCGCCCCAGGGTCTCGCAGCGCCGGTCGAGCCGGCCGGCCAGGCCCGGCGAGTCGACGGTCTGGACGCAGTCGACGTGGTCGAGGACGGCGTTGACCTTGTTGGACTGCAGGTGCCCGATGAGGTGGGTGCGGTGCGGCAGGTCGGCGAGGTCGTCGGCCTTGGCTACCACTTCCTGGACCCGGTTCTCTCCGATGAGGTCGAACCCCGCGGCGAGGGCGGCGCGGATGACCGGCGGCGCGATCGTCTTGGTGGCCAACAGGATCTGGACGTCGTCACCGGTCCGACCGGAGGCGACGGCAGCCGCGTCGACCTGTTCGCGCAACGAGCGCAGCCGCTCGACCGGACCGGTCGGGGTGGTCGGCGGGGTGCTCATGTCGGCGACCATAACGAAAGGGCCTCGGCTCAGTAGAAGTGGCGGGTGTCGACGACGTTCCGCAACGGGCGTCCATCGAGGTAGCGCCGCAGGTTGTCGGCGAACAGCTCGGCGATCCGCCGGTCCTCGAGCGAGCTGAGCGCGGCGGTGTGCGGGGAGAGCAAGACGTCGTCCCGGTCCCACAGCGGGGAGTCGGCCGGCAGCGGTTCGACGGCGGTGACGTCGAGCGCCGCGTAGGCGATCCGGCCGCTGTCCAACCCGTCCAGCAGCGCGGCCTCGTCGATGACGGTGCCGCGGCCGACGTTGACGACGATCGCGCCGGGCTTCGTCGCGGCGACCATGGCCGCGTCGTAGAGACCTTCGGTCTCGGCGGTGCCGGGCAGCGTGATGACGACGCCGTCGGCGCGCGACAACGCCTGGGGCAGGTCGTCGATCCCGTAGACCTGAGCGACGTGTTCCACCGGGGCGGGGTTGCGGCGCACGCCGATCACCGTGGCGCCGAACGCGGCCAGCACGCGGGCGGTGTCGGCGCCGATCCCGCCGAGGCCGATGACCAGGACGGTCATCTCGTGCAGCTGGCGCATCGCCCAGCGGTCGCTCCATTCGCGGCGGCGCTGCTGCGCCTGCAGGCGGGGCAGATCCTTGGCCCCGGCCAGTAGGCCGAACACTGCGAACTCGGTGAGCGTCGGACCGTGCACGCCCGCCGACGTCGTGAAGACGACCCGGTCCAGCTCGTCGGCGGTCAGGTCGGCGTCCTTGACGGTGGCGCCGCCGCCGGCGGCCATCGTCTGCACCCATTGCAGACGGGGGTTTTCGCGCACCGCGCGCGCCAGCATCGTGGCGTCGACATCCGGTATGCCGTAGAGGATCTCACCCTGGGCGAGCAGGTCGAAGAACCGGCGCTCCTGCTCGTCGGTCCGCCGATAGGCCGGGTCGCCGGTGTGGTCGCCCGGGAATCGTTGCGGGGGCAGCAGTTCGTCGTCGACGAGCAGGTCGATTCGGGGATCGACGTCGGTGATGATCGACCGGAGATCAGGGGCGAGCGGGGTGGCCAGGACCACGCGGATGCGGTCGTCGGACATCGGATCTCCTTCGGTGCGGTGGGTGCGGTCCGGTGGGGTCCGGGCGGCTGGGGGCCGGGGACGGCTAGGCGCCGGCCGGGCGGAGATGCACGACGTCGGCGGCCCCATAGGTGCGCCGGGTGCCGTCGGCGGTGACGACGACGATGGC
>JBQGEH010000408.1:0-3054 GCA_052039515.1 Nakamurella sp.
GGTGGGCGTCGCCGTCCAGCGCCGACCACTCCGTGCTGCTCAACAGGTGCTGTGACATCGTCCCACCCCTCGGTGTCCGTCACCAGCAGTGTTCCACCTGGGTTGTGACAGCACATGGTGGCGGAAACCCACGAACGCCGAGACGGGCGGTGCCGGCACCAACCGACACCGCCCGTCAGGGGAGAACTACGCGGAGAAGCGCTCGTCGTCGGGATCGACGACGGCCGGCTTCTTGTACGGGTCCGGATCCCCGGCATAGGCGGCGTGCGCGGCCTGGGCGGCGATCGCGGCGTCCGCGGACTTCGCGGCGTTGAGCAGCTCGTCCATCTGCCGGGCGGTGTCGGGCACCTTGTCCAGTACGAACGACAGCGTCGGCGTGAACTTGATGCCGGTCTCCCGGCCGACCGCGCTGCGCAGCACCCCGGAGGCGCTCTTCAGGGCGATGGCGGTGGACTCCACGTCCTCGTCGTCGCCGTAGACGGTGTAGTAGACGGTCGCGTCCCGGAGGTCCGGGGTGACGGTCGCCGCGGTGATGGTGATCATCGCCAGCCGCGGGTCCTTGACCGAGTGCTCGAGCTCGGTCGCCACGATCGCGACGATGCGCTTGGCCAGTCTCCTGGCGCGGGCGGAATCAGCCATGGTTCACCTCGTGCTGTGGTCGTTCGACGCGGAGTGCGTCGGGGGTCGAGACGGTCGTGGGGACCCCGCAGGGCCCCCACGACCGGGATACCTCAGGCGCGCGGCTTCTCGCGCGTCTCGTACGTCTCGATGGTGTCCTCGATCTCAATGTTGTTCCAGCTGCCGAGTCCGATACCGCACTCGTAGCCTTCACGCACCTCGACCGCGTCGTCCTTGAACCGCTTGAGCGAGTCGATGCGCAGGTCGTCGTTGATGACGACACCGTTGCGCAGCAACCGCGCCTTGGCGTTGCGGCGGATCTCGCCGGACCGCACGATGCAGCCCGCGATGTTGCCGAACTTGGACGACCGGAACACCTCGCGGATCTCCGCCGAACCGACGTTGACCTCTTCGTACTCCGGCTTGAGCAGGCCCTTCAGCGCGAGCTCGATCTCGTCGATCGCCTGGTAGATGACCGTGTAGTACCGGATGTCGACGCCCTCGCGGTCGGCGAGCTCCTGCACACCACGGACCGGCTTGACGTTGAAGCCGACCACGATGGCCTCGGTCGTCGCCGCCAGGTTGATGTCGTCCTGGGTGATGCCACCGACACCGCGGTGCACCACGCGCAGGTTGACGTCCGGACCCACCTCGAGCTTCATCAGCGAGTCCTCGAGCGCCTCGACGGTGCCCGAGTTGTCGCCCTTGATGATCAGGGTGAGGTTCTCGATCTTCTTCTCCGCCAGCGCCGTCCCCAGGTCCTCCAGGGTGATGCGGCGGCGGTTGGCGACCTGGGCCTTGCGGGCCCGGGCCTGCCGGCGCTCGGCGATCTGGCGGGCGACGCGGTCCTCCTCGACGACGAGGAACGAGTCACCGGCGCCGGGCACCGAGGTGAGGCCGAGCACCTGGACGGGCCGCGACGGCAGCGCCTCGGCGACGTTCTCGCCGTGGTCGCCGAGCATCGCGCGGACGCGACCGTAGGCGTTGCCGGCCACGATCGAGTCGCCGACCCGCAGCGTGCCGCGCTGCACCAGCACGGTGGCCACCGAACCACGACCGCGGTCGAGGTGGGCCTCGATGGCCACACCCTGCGCGGGCATGTTCGGGTTCGCGGTGAGGTCCAGGGCCGCGTCGGCGGTCAGCAGGACGGCCTCGAGGAGACCGTCGATGTTGATCCGCTGGCGGGCGGAGACCTCGACGAACATGGTGTCGCCGCCGTACTCCTCGGCGACCAGCCCGTACTCGGTCAGCTGCTGCCGGATCTTGTCCGGGTTGGCGCCTTCCTTGTCGATCTTGTTCACCGCGACCACGATCGGCACGTCGGCCGCCTTGGCGTGGTTGATCGCCTCGACCGTCTGCGGCATGACGCCGTCGTCGGCCGCGACCACCAGCACCACGATGTCGGTGGACTTCGAACCACGGGCACGCATGGCGGTGAACGCCTCGTGACCCGGGGTGTCGATGAAGGTGATCAGCCGCTCGACGCCGTCCAGCTCGGTCGCCACCTGGTAGGCGCCGATGTGCTGGGTGATGCCACCGGCCTCCTTGTCCATGATGTTGGTGTGCCGGATGGCGTCCAACAGACGCGTCTTACCGTGGTCGACGTGACCCATGACGGTCACCACCGGCGGCCGCACCTGCAGGTCGTCCTCGTCGCCCTCGTTCGTCCCGTAGTTCAGGTCGAACGTCTCGAGCAGCTCGCGGTCCTCCTCGTCGGGGGACACGATCTCGACCTCGTAGCCCATCTCGGAGCCGAGCAGCTCCAGGATGTCGTCGCTCACCGACTGGGTCGCGGTCACCATCTCACCGAGGTGGAACAGCGCCTGCACCATCGACGCCGGGTTGGCGTCGATCTTGTCGGCGAAGTCGGCCAGGCTCGACCCGCGGACGAGCCGCACGGTGCTGCCGTTGCCACGGGGCAGGACGACACCGCCGACCGACGGGGCCTGCATGTTGTCGAATTCCTGACGGCGCTGCTTCTTGGACTTGCGGCCCTTGCGGGACGGTCCGCCCTGCCGGCCGAACGCACCCGCCGCGGTACCGCGACCGGCACCACCACGGGGACCACCGCCGCCACCCGGACGGGCGGGACCACCGGTGGACGGACCACCGGGGCGGTAACCGCCGGGCGCACCACCCGGACGGTAGGCGCCGCCACCGGCACCGGGGGCACCACCGAAACCGGGGCGACCGCCGGGCATGCCGGGACGACCGCCCGGGGTGCCCGGACGGGGCCCGCCGGGACGCGGCGCGGAACCGGGGACACCGGTACCGGGACGGGCCTGCGGCGGCCGCGGGGCGCCGGGGATGCCGCCACCGGGACGCGGCGGCGCGGTGCGGGCACCGGCACCGACGCCGAACGGGTTGTTGCCGACGCGCGGCGGACGCGGCGCGCCGGGCACCCCACCGCTGGGACGCGGCGGAGCGGACGGCTCG
>JBQGEH010000409.1:0-1783 GCA_052039515.1 Nakamurella sp.
GGTGTCGCCTCGGTGGAGTACATGGTCAACGGCGGCGCCTGGACGGCGGTCGGCTCCGATCCGGTCCGCTTCGACACGGTGGGCAACTACGCGATCGCCTACCGGGCGACCGACAAGGCCGGCAACGTGGCGACCACGAAATCCACGACCGTGGTGATCACCGCCGACGTCGTGACGACGCTGGTGGCCTCGTCCGGCGGCAAGGTCGCCGCCGGCGCCCCGGTGACGTTCACGTTGCGCGGATTCCAGCGCTACGACCAGGTCGCCATCACGCTGGGCGGCAAGGGCTGGACCACCGTGACCACCGACATCACCGGCGCGGCACGCATCACCGTGACGGTGCCGGCGGGCACTCCGAAGGGGGCCGTGACCGCGACGGCGACAGGCACCGACCCGGCGGTGGCCGCCAGCGCCACCCTCACCATCCGGTGAGAGGGGGCGGGTCGCGGTGGCTCGGTCCACCGCGGCCCGCCCGCACGGGGTCTGCCCGCATCCCGGCGGGCCCGGGTCAGGCGCAGAGTCCGTCGCACGGATAGCTGTAGAAGGTCCCGCAGCCGCTGGAACTCCGGACGCAGCCCTGCAGTCCGAGCCGGCAGCGTCGCCCGCCGGAGCAGTAGTCACTGGACACCGAGCACCCGCACGACACGGCCGGGAGCTCCGGATCGTCCGGCTCCTCCGGCCCGAGGATCGCCAGCATGGCGCGGGCCCGGTCCCGGCCGAACGCCGCGACGACCTCCGCGGACACGCTGTCCAGCAGCGGCAGGTCCGGTTCGCGGAACTGCTGCGGGTCGGCGGCGACCGCTCGTGCCCGGGCGAAGGCCGACCGACCGGCCGGCGCGGACGCGTCGACCTCGGCGGCGAAGGTGTCCAGATGGGCGGTCCAGGCCGCGCTGCGTTGCTCCGGGGTCAGGTGCCGGTACGCGACCCATCGGTAGATCTCCGGCAGGAGCGAGAGGTCCGGAAGGGTGGTTGGGAGCGACCCCTCCAGTACTCGCTCCCAACCCCCGACCGTGTCCGTGGACGCCGGCGCCTTTCCGGTGACGGCCATCCCCGCCAGTGTCACCAGACCTCGTCCGACGTCCCGCGCGCGATGCGCTCGGGACAGCCTCTGCAGGGGCCGCAGATCGCCGGGCCGGCGGATCTCGCCCCTGTCGTTCATCGCGCCGAGCCGGCCGAGGGTGCGCACCACCCGCCCCGCGGTGCGCAGCCCGAGATGGGCGACCAGTCGGCCGGCCATCCGGATCCCCGTCCAGCCCTGCACGTCCGTGTCACCGGACACCCGCAACAGCACCGGTCGCCAGGCGGCGCCATCACCCAGGACGCGACGACGCCGGTCCGCCACGTCCGGATGCTGCAACGGGAGTACCTCGAGCCGATCACCGCAGGCGGCGGCCACCGCATCGGCCACACCTGCGCAGGAGCCGCACGAACCGTCGAACCCGAGGATCCAGCGGGTCCGCGCGCCTGCCATGATCATGGTGTATCAGTTCACTAGTTGACTACGCAACCATCTGTGCAGGTCGCGCTGGTCACGATTCAGCAGATCACACCCGCAGGGTCCGCAGGCGGCCGAAGGCCAGGACCACGAGCACCGCGGCGACCACCAGCAGCGGACCGGCCTGTCCGAGTTGCCGCAGCACCACGCGGCCGATCTGCGAGCTGGGCCCGCCGTCGGCGGCCGCGGTGAGGACGTTCACCGCGATGCTGCCGGCGAAGGTGATCAGCGCGGTGACGCCCGCGGCGGGGAGGGCGCGGCGGACGACCGTTCCGACCAGCAGACCGA
>JBQGEH010000410.1:0-2461 GCA_052039515.1 Nakamurella sp.
CACGCCGGCGTCCGGCAGCTCCCCGGCGGCTTCGTCGGCGTCGACGTGTTCTTCGTGATCTCGGGATTCCTGATCACCGGGCTGCTGATCCGCGAGCTCGAGCGGACCGGCCGGATCTCGCTGCGCACCTTCTACGCCCGACGCGCCAAACGGCTCCTCCCGGCGACCGGTGTGGTGCTGGTCGTCACGGCGGTGCTCACCGCAATCGCGGTCCCGGTCACCCAGTGGCGCGACTTCGCGGGTGACATCGTCGCCTCGGCCCTCTACGTCACCAACTGGCGCCTGGCCGCCCGGTCGGTGGACTACCTCGCCGAGGACGTGGGCACCTCTCCGGTGCAGCACTTCTGGTCCCTGGCGGTGGAGGAGCAGTTCTACGTGGTCTGGCCCATGCTGCTGGTCGCGTTGGCGTGGTGGCTGCGGCGCACCGCCCGCCGGACGGCCGACGACGCGGTGGACCCAACCGGTCCCGTCACCACCTCGGACGTGCGGACGGGGCCGGGACTCCGCCCGGTCCTCGCGGTCGGCATCACCGCGGTGATCGTGCCCTCGTTCATCACGTCGGTGGTCCTCACCGCGGCCGACCCCGCCCTGGCGTTCTTCGTCACCCCGACCCGGCTCTGGGAGCTCGGGGTGGGCGCGCTGGTGGCGATCGGCTCGTCGCTCTGGCCGCGGATCCCGCGCCCGGTGGCCGTCGCCCTGGGCTGGGCGGGTCTGGCCACCGTGGTGGGCGGCGCGGTCGTCGTCACCTCGGCCGTCCCCTGGCCGGGGGCCGCGGCCCTCGTACCGACGCTGGGGACCGCGGCGGTCATCGTCGGCGGCTACACCGCGGGACGCGCCGGGCCGGCGGTGCTGCTCTCGTGGCGTCCGGCGGTGTGGATCGGCGGCCTGTCGTACTCGCTGTACCTGTGGCACTGGCCCCTGCTCACCACCGCCGACGCGTTGTGGGGCGAGGCGGGCGCCCGGCGGGGGCTGCTCGTGGTCGCGGTCAGCGTCATCCCGGCCTACCTGTGTCACCGGCTGGTCGAGAACCCCATCCGCTTCTCCGACCGGCTGTCCCGGTCGCGGCGCCGGATCGCGGCCGTCGCAGCGGCCTTCACCGCCGCGGCCGTGGTGGCCGGGGTGGTCGTGGGCGCGGCGGTGCCGGGCACCGGTCGCGCGGACGGACCGGCTCCGGGCGCGACCGTCCTGGCCGACGATCCCCGCCAGGGCGAGGCGGCGGCGTTGGCCGGCGTCGAGTGGTTCGTCCCCTCCCCCGCCGACGCCGAGGACGACCTCCCGGCGGGCTACGCCGACGACTGCCAGGTCGCGCAGCGTGACCCCGAACCACGGGCCTGCGTCTGGGGGGATCCGGACGGCGACACGACCATCGCGGTGGTGGGTGACTCCAAGATGCTGCAGTGGCAGTCGGCCCTCGACCCGATCGCCAAGGCCGAGGGCTGGCGCATCGTGTCGCACACCAAGTCGGCCTGCGCGTTCCAGAGCAGCATGCAGGCCAGCGGCGGGGAGCCGTACACCGAGTGCGCCGAGTGGGGCCGGGCCGTCCTGGAGGAGTTGCTGACGCTCCGTCCGGCGGCGGTCATCACCTCGCACGCCACCGAGCGGGCGCTCGACGACCCCGACGACCCCGGCAGCGCGTCGGCGGAGGCGGTCACCCGTGGGATGGTCGACTACTTCGACCGGCTGGCCGCGGCCGACATCCCGGTGATCACGCTGCTGGACAATCCGTCGTCGGGACGGTTGAAGGTCTTCGAGTGCACCGCCGAGCACCCCGACGCGCTCGACCGGTGCACCTTCGACCGGTCCGAGGGCATCGACCGCAGCGCCGCACCGCCGCAGCGGGCGGCGGTCGAGCAGACCCCCGGCACGGCGCTGATCGACATGCAGCCGTGGATCTGCCCGGAACGCGTGTGCCTCCCGGTGATCGGCAACGTCCTGATCTACCGGCAGAACTCCCACCTCACCGACACCTACGTGCGCAGCCTGGAACGGCCGCTGGCCGATGAGCTGCGGCGGGCCATGAGGGAGATCCGTCGCTGACCGACGGCGTCGGCACGCGACGAGGCGCCGCATCCCATCGGGTACGGCGCCTCGTGGCGGTGCTGCTGATACCGGTCGCTCGCGACCAGCGGGCGGTGCGGGCGGTCAGCCCTTCAGCGAGGTGCCCGCGCTGCGCAGGTCCTCGCAGGCGGTGACCACACGCTGGGCCATGCCGGCCTCGGCGGCCTTGCCCCAGGCGCGCGGGTCGTAGGCCTTCTTGTTGCCCACCTCGCCGTCGACCTTGAGCACGCCGTCGTAGTTGGCGAACATGTGCGCCGCGGCGGGCCGGGTGAAGGCGTACTGGGTGTCGGTGTCGATGTTCATCTTGACCACGCCGTAGTCGAGCGAGGCGCGGATCTCCTCCAGCGTCGAGCCGGAGCCGCCGTGGAAGACCAGGTCGAACGGCTTGTCCTTGCCGATCTTG
>JBQGEH010000411.1:0-2299 GCA_052039515.1 Nakamurella sp.
CGCACGATGATGAACGACCTGGCGACCGAGCTGGTCGACGACGTGCTGAGCCGGGGCGCGGCCGACTTCTCGCGGCTGACCATGCGGTTCTCGGTGCAGGTGGCCGCCCAGGTGATCGGGCTGACCGAATCCGACTACGGCGACATGGCCCGGCGGCTCGAGGCGCTGTTCGGTCAGGAGCTGTACGACCCCGAGCGCGGAGTCTCGAAGGCGCAGTTGATCAAGACCCTGCTGCGGGCCCGTCGACCAACGATGCGGTTCTACACCCACGACGTGCTGCCCGCGATCGCCGTACGACGCGAGCGGCACGCCACCGGGATCGAGGAGGGTGGCACGGTCGACGTGATCAGCCACCTGATCGAGCACGGCTACTCCGACCTGGAGATCCTCACCGAGTGCCTGACCTACGGCGCGGCCGGGATGATCACCACCCGCGAGTTCCTCCAGGTCGCGTTATGGCACCTGCTGCGCGACCCGGAGCTGCGGGCCTCGTACCTCGACGGCGACGCCGCGCACCGGCAGACCGTGCTGGCCGAGCTGCTGCGGCTCGAACCGGTGGTCGGCCACCTCTACCGGCGGGCCCAGGAGGAGATCCGGCTGACCCATGCCGGCGTCGAGCACGTGATCGCGAAGGGCGACCGGCTCAACCTCTACGTGCGGTCGGCCAACCTCGACACCGAGCAGTTCGGTCGCGACGCCGGCGCGGTATGTCCGGCCCGTCCCACGCCGACCGGTGTGCGCTCGGAGGGGATGAGTTTCGGTGACGGTGCCCACCGCTGCCCGGGCAACGCGATCGCGCTGCAGGAGAGCGAGGTGCTGTTGACCACGCTGCTGCGGCACGAGGTCAACCGGATCTCCGGCCCGACGGTGCGCTGGGACCCGATGACCCAGGGCTACGAGCTCCGCCGTTTCATGATCAGCGTGGTCGCCCGCGACCGGTTGCCCGAGGACGTCGAGGCGATGATCAACCGCGCGGACGCAACCGCCGCCTGATCAGACACCGCATAGTGCCGAGTGATCGCGGATCGGCGCCTCACTCGGCCTCGACAATCTCGGGCAGCGAGCGCAGCGGCTCTCCTGGCCGGCCGCTGACGATCTCGTCGATCACCGCCGGCAGGTCGCCGTCGAGCCGGCCGAAGAGGTCGTCGAAGACGCCGTAGAACGAGCCGTCCCGGCCGAGCATGATCGTCATGCCGGAGTAGATGCCGATCGGGGCCAGCGGGCAACCGGCATGGGTCTCGTAGATCTCTCGGTAGGTGGGTTCGGTGACCCCCGCGGCCCGTGCCGCGTCGAGCTCGACCGACACGCCGTTGGCCTGCACCTCGAGTCCGTCCCACTCGGCGACGAGCGCCTCGAGCTCTGGCCAGGTGGTGTAGCCGTCGGCCCAA
Source organism: Nakamurella sp. (assembly GCA_052039515.1). GTDB lineage: Bacteria > Actinomycetota > Actinomycetes > Mycobacteriales > Nakamurellaceae > Nakamurella. The sequence goes on from JBQGEH010000411.1 coordinate 1,389, forward strand.
AGCGCATCGAGGCTCGCCGATGCATCCGTCCGTCGGCCGGGGAACCAGCCGGATGCTCGCAGCACGCTGTCCAGGTCGGTCATGGCACCCACTTCTCGCAGTTCAGGCACGGCTTCACGCGCTCCAGGCTCCGACTGTGCACAGTCTCCACCACCAGGTCGTCGAAGCGGGACCCTGCCGAGAGCGCTCGATTGACCGCGGAGATCTCGGCGCAGTTGTCCACCCGCCAGCGGGTTTCACTCTGCGGTGGCACTCGACGCCGCAGTTCCGGATGCAGCGGAGGTCGCTCGCGATTGACACCGGTGAAGGCCTGACCGGTCCTCCGATCGACCGCGGCGGCGGTCTTGTTCGCCTTCGGTCCGGCTCCGGCCGACGCCGCCTGACGGGCAGCGGTGACGGCCCGGCCCCTGGCGTCCACCTCGGACAGCCGAGTCGGTCCGGCCGGCGGTCCGGACGGTGGGCCCGCCGTCCTGCCGGGCAGCCGCTGGCTTTGCCGCACCCGGAAGGACGGGACGAGCCGCCCGATGATGCCACGCAGCGCCCGACCGATCGCCCGTCCCTTGCCCACCGGGGATCACTCGCCCATGACCTTGGTCACGGCGAGATCGGTCGCGAGGTTGATCGCCAAATGCGCGGCGATCCGAGCCAGCGGGATCAGCGTCGCCGACGCGCCGGCGGAGGGGACGGCGGCAGCGATGGCGGAGGCGATGCTCACCGCCAGCAGGGCGAGCTGTATGGCCACCGTCAGTTTGAGGATCACGATGGCCGCGGCCATCACGTTGATGCAGCCGCCGATGGTGGTCATCGCCCCGCTGAGGTCCCGACCCACGCCGACGCCGGAGTCGACATCGTCGAAGGTCGCGACGAACGCCTCGAGCGCCGGTCCAGCATTCAGTCCGACCACGTGATCA
>JBQGEH010000412.1:0-1520 GCA_052039515.1 Nakamurella sp.
CAACGCCCCGATCTACCTGGCCGGCATCGCCCGGGCCGGCGCCACGTTCGACCAGAGCCGCGCGGTGCACGCGGTGGCCCGGCTGATGCTGCACGGCTCGATCGACAACATCCAGACCTCGTGGGTGAAGCTCGGACCCGAGGGCACCCGGGTGATGCTGCGCGGCGGGGTCAACGACCTCGGCGGGACGCTGATGGAGGAGACCATCTCCCGGATGGCCGGCTCCCAGTTCGGCTCGTACCTGACGGTGGCGCAGCTGGAGGACATCTGCGCCCCGATCGGGCGGCCCGCCGTGCAGCGCACCACCACCTACGGCCGGGCCGATCCGGAGCGGGCGGCGCTGGCCCGGACCTTCGCCGGCCTGGAGAACGCACCGGCCACCGCCGGCTGCGGCACCGCGGCCGCGGGGCCGACCCCGCTCACCCTCGGGCGCCGCACCGACCGGGTACCGGTCGGCTGACGCGCGCGGCTCGGAGGCGCCCCGCCGACCGGTACCGGCCGGCTCAGCCGACGCCGTCGGCCGGTACGGCTCAGCCGACGCCGTCGGTCGGTCCTGCCCCGGGTCAGCGGTGGCCGGGGAGCCGGGCGCGGACCCGCCGGCGGGTGTGGAACACCCGGTCCCGGAACCGGCCGAGGCCGGGCCCGTCGACGGCGTACCCCAGCTCACGCAGCCATCCGGGCCCGTACCGCTCGGTGAGCGCGGCTGCCATCTCGGCGGCCGCCTCCTCGTCGTAGCGGGCGTTGACCGCGCGTGCGGTCACCCCGCGGGCATGACTGAGGTAGGACCGCCGGGTGACCACGATGCGTTCGCCGACCGCCCGCGCCCGCGCGCAGTAGTCGGCGATCGCACCCCAGCCGTGCCGGGCGAACCCGGCCTCGTCGAGCGGGCCGATCCGGTCGTGGCAGGTGCGGGAGACGAGGAAGCCGGTGCCGTCCACCAGCACCGCCGGCAGCTCCCGCCGCTGGGCCGGGAACCGCGCCGCCGCCCCCACCCAGTAGCGGCTCTGCGAGCGGAACGCATCGTCGTAGCAGGGCGCGACGATGCCCGCGCCGGTCGCCGCCCAGGCGTCGCGCAGCCCGCCCAGGAAGCCGCGGGACAGCGTCACGTCGTTGTTCAGCAGGACCACGCCGTGCACTGCGGGATCCGCGAACGCGGCCGCGAGACCCGCGTTGCAGCCACGCAGCCAGCCCAGGTTCGTACCCGGTGTCAGCACCGTCTCGCCGCCGGCCGCGCGGTAGTCCCCGCCGTTGTCCACCACCAGCACCCGGTGCGCGGGCGCCTCCGGCAGCAGCGCGGCCACCACGCCGCGCGTCAGATCCACCATCCCGAAGGACGGGATGACGCAGACCAGATCGTCGATCACGGAGGCTCCGGAGGGCGGGCCGGTGGAGGTGCGCCCGGCGACGGGCGCGGTGCGGTCGCGCCGAACGTATCGGATGGGTTCGATGCCGCGGTGGCCGGCCTCCGGTGCGTTCCCGGGGCGGCGCGACGGGCCGCGCGTCCGGACCGGGCGGTGGGG
>JBQGEH010000413.1:0-2663 GCA_052039515.1 Nakamurella sp.
ACGGCCATCAGGACCGCCGAGACGATCGCCGCGGCGCGGGTCGCGAGCCCCACGACCAGCAGCAACGCCAGTCCGATCTCGAACCACGGCAGCACCGACGCGACCGGCCCGACCAGTCCCTCCGGAAGCAGCGAGTAGGCCCGGACGGCGACCTCGGTACCGAGCGGGTCGGTGGCCTTGGCGATGCCGGACCAGCCGAAGACCACGGCCAGGCCGAGCCGCACCACGAACGACGCCCAGCGCCAGAGTCCCGTCCGATGATCCGGGGCTCCGTCCTGCGGATCGTCGTGAACGTCACTCATCCGCGCCGCCAACGGGTCCGGTCGGTCGGCGGTAGCGGGCTGTCGGTCACCCCGCCACGGTAGCCCGGACCGCGCGAAGGACGGCGGGTCCGCTCGGGACGGGCAGCGGTAGTCGTCAACCCGTCGGAATCCCCCGTGTACACGTCCCGCCGACGGATCCCGTTCGCGCTCTTCGGCATTCAACCGGGGGGAGTCAGTCCTCGTACTCCGCTTGGTCGCAGGCCCCGGGGGCGGCATAGTGACCGGCATGGTCAACGGTCAGCCGGATCTGCGGCGACATCCCGGAGAACTCCCGATGAACGGTCGACCTCCGGCACCGGTGATCTGATGGACGCCACGCTCTTCGTGGTCATCGTGGTGGTGGTCACCGCGCTGATGTTCGACTTCACGAACGGCTTCCACGACAGCGCCAACGCGATGGCCACGTCGGTGGCCACCGGCGCGTTGAAGCCCCGGACGGCGGTGCTGCTGGCCGCCGTGCTCAACGTGGTCGGCGCTTTCCTCTCCACCGAGGTCGCCAAGACGATCTCCGGCGGTCTGGTCAACGAGTCGTTCGTGACACCCGCCATGGTCTTCGGCGGACTCGTCGGCGCGATCCTGTGGAACTTGCTGACGTGGCTGTACGGGCTGCCGTCCAGCTCGTCCCACGCCCTGTTCGGCGGCCTCATCGGTGCCGTGCTCGTGGGCGCGGGCACCGCCGGGGTCAATTTCCCGGTGGTGGTGTCCAAGATCCTGCTGCCTGCGATCGTGGCGCCCCTCGTCGCCGGCATCGGGGCGGGCCTGGCCACCGCCCTCGCCTACCGGCTCACGGGGAGCCAGAACAAGCGCACCCGGCGTGGGTTCAAGACCGGACAGGCGGTCACCGGATCGCTGGTGGCGTTGGCCCACGGCACGTCCGACGGCCAGAAGACGATGGGCGTCATCACGCTCGTCCTCATCACCGCCAACTACCAGGCGGCCGGATCCGGCCCGCAGTGGTGGGTCATCCTGACCGCGGGTCTGGCCATCGGCCTCGGCACGTACTCCGGCGGCTGGCGCATCATGCGCACCCTGGGCAAGGGGCTCGCCGACATCGAGCCGGCGCAGGGCTTCGCGGCCAACGCGTCGTCGACCGCCACCATCCTCGCGTCGTCCCACCTCGGTTTCGGCCTGTCCACCACCCACGTCTGCTCCGGGTCGGTGCTGGGTTCGGGTGTCGGACGCGCCGGCGGCACGGTCCGCTGGGGCACCGCCGGTCGGATGGCGCTGGCGTGGCTGCTGACCCTGCCCGCGGCCGCGGTCGTCGGTGGCCTCGCCGCGTGGATCGCCAACAGCGGGGCCGTCGGGGTGGCGATCGTGCTGGCGCTGCTGATCGCCGGATCGGCCGTCATCTGGGTCATCTCGCGCAAGACCGCGGTCGACCGGCACAACGTCAACGAGATGCCCGAGGTCGAGGTGCTGGGCGAGTACCGGACGAAGAAGGAGCGCAAGCGAGCGCTCAAGGAGCGGCAGCGGCGTCGCGAACCCTCCCTCACCGACCACGGAGGCGCGTCGTGAAGATCGACTGGGGTGCACTGGGTCTGGTCAGCGTGGTCTCGCTGGTGGCCACCGTCTTCGTCGTCGGCGTGGTCGCCTGCGGTATCCGCGCCCTGGACGTGGCCGCCGAGCACGCCAAGACCGGTCGCCCGGCGACCGTGCCGCGCACCGTCGGGCGCGCCTGCCTGGTCGTCGCCGGGCTCGCGGTGCTCTTCGGCATCTACCTCATCGTGCCCGCCCTGCACTGACCGGGCGGCTCAGTCGTCGAGCGGCAGGTTGTGCGGTGTCACGACCTGGATGGCCGACGGCACCGTCACCGGAGTCCCGGGAAGCGCCCCCTGCGCCTGCATGACCAGCCGGCAACAGCGGCGCAGGTCGGCCCGCAGGTCGTGGTGCAGGACGGCCGAGATGCGCCCGGCGAGCAGTAGCGCGCGGTTCTCGGCGTGCAGGTCGTGGGTGACGAAGGCGGCGCACCGGCGGTCGCGGGCGTCGAAGGCGGCGAGCACCGAGGCGTTGCCGCCGAAGGCGTACATCGAGTACACCGCGGTGATGTCCGGCCGGTCGACCAGCGTCTCCTCCACCAGCCGGCGCAGGTCGGCGTCGTCGCCGCGAGAGTGCACCAGCTCGACCAGCGGCCGGCCGGACGGCCGCAGCGTGCCGCGGAATCCCATCTCCCGTTCGTCCTCCCCCCGGAAGGTGGAGTCCCCGCGGATGACGAGCACGGCATCCGTGGTCGCCGACCCACCCAGCCAGCCGTCGACGAGGTGGGCGGCGGTGGCGCCGGCCGCGCGGTTGTCGATGCCGACGTAGGCCACCCGCGCGGAGGTCGGCAGGTCGGTGACCAGG
>JBQGEH010000414.1:0-3002 GCA_052039515.1 Nakamurella sp.
CGCCAGTGACGTCGCGGCGATGACGTCGACGGTCGGCGAGACGGTTCCGCCGCGGCGCCGGTGGTCGCTGCGGGTACGGCTGATCTCCCTCGTGGTGCTGGTCGCCGTGCTCGCCCTGACCGTGCTGGACCTGGTGCTGCCGCGGATCGTGCGGGCGGCGCTGCTCGAGTCCCGGGACCAGTCGCTGACCTCGGTGGTCAACTCCCTCACCGGTCTGACCAGGGAGGGCATCCAACGGGCCACCGCGGGCAGCCCGCTCAAGAGCGGCATCGGGCTCACCGTGGTGACCCTGCAGGGCGTCGGGCAGGTCATCGCGTACCCGGTGTCCGGGGACCGCGGGCCCGACCTGCCGGCCCAACTGACCACCGATCCGACCACCGTGGACGGCGTCGACCCGGACACCAGCTACCGGCTCGTCGCCCGGTACCTCGTCGGGGACGCCGATCAGGTGCCGGTCGGCTGGGTCGTGGTGTGGTCCAACCTCGACGACATCGACGGACCGCTGAACAAGCTGCTGCTCGCCGAGTTGCTGGTGACCGCCGGCCTGTTGATCCTGCTCGGCGGGGTGGCCTCGCTGCTGATCCGCCGCGAGCTCCGGCCCATCGAGGACATGGCCGACACCGCCGACTCCATCGCCGCCGGCGACCTCAGCCGCCGCGTCACGGTCGGGGAGTCCGGCATCGAGGTCGACCGGCTGGGCGTGGCCTTCAACGGCATGCTCGACGGCATCAACGGGCTGCTGGCCGAACGGCAGGCGGCGGAGAACCGGCTGCGGCAGTTCGTCGCCGACGCCTCCCACGAGTTGCGGACCCCGGTCGCGGCCGTGCGCGGCTACTCCGACCTGTACGCCGCCGGTGCGCTCCCCGAGGCGCCGGCCGTCAGCCGGGCCATGGAACGGATGGGCTTCGAGGCGCGGCGGATGGGCGCGCTGGTCGAGGACCTGCTCACGCTGGCCCAGGCCGACGCGCCGGACTCGCTGGTGATGGACCGGGTGGAGCTGTCGGACCTGCTCGGCGGCGCGGTGGAGGACGCCGCCGCGATCGACCGCAGCCGGCAGTGGGTGATGGTGCCGCCACCGGACGACCTGCCCGCGATCATCGTGTACGGCGACCGGAACCGGCTGCACCAGCTCTTCGCCAACCTGCTCTCCAACATCCGCACGCACACCGAACCGGGCACCACGGCGACCGTCGCGGTCGAGCCCGACGCCGATCCGCGCTACGTCGTGGTCACCGTCGCCGACGACGGCCGCGGCGTCGACGAGGGGGCGCTGCCGTTCCTGTTCGACCGCTTCTACCGGGCCGACCCGTCCCGCAGCCGGGAACACGGCGGCTCCGGGCTGGGCCTGGCCATCGTCGCCGCCATCGCCAGCGCCCACGGTGGCGCGGTGTCGGCCGGTCGCGCCCCCACCGGTGGGCTGGCCGTCCGGGTGCGGCTGCCGCTGGCCGCCGCCGAGCCCCGACCCGCCCCGGTCGCCGCATCCTGACCGCCGCCGGTCCTCGGACGGCGGAGTGGGGCCTGATGTGAACGGCGTGTTTCCACCGGATGGACGACAACTCCGCGCGGGCCGAACGGCTGTGATCCTGCGCCGGATGAGGTGTGTTGCCGACTCCGCCCGAGCGCTGCGCGCGTAGCGTCGATGGTGCGGGTCGTGGGGAAGCGACCCGTTCGGGAGGTCTCGATTCGTGCCCAGTGCCATCGCACCGAGCGCGGAGGAGGCCGGCATCCGGTCTCCGCGACCGCTGACACCGTCAGCGCCGTGAGGAGTCCGACCGGCCACTTCGCCGACTCAGGGGGCGTGTGATGCCACGCCCAGGGGAGCATCCGATGGCCATCGACCGTGCCGCCACACCCGACTCCGCTCCGACCCCCGTTCAGACGTACGTCATCGACACCTCCGTCCTGCTGTCCGACCCGGGCGCCTTCACCCGCTTCGACGAGCACGAGGTCGTGCTGCCGCTGGTGGTGATCAGCGAGCTCGAGGCCAAGCGGCACCACTCCGAGCTCGGCTACTTCGCGCGGCAGTCGTTGCGCTTCCTGGACGACCTGCGCATCGCGCACGGCCGGCTCGACGCCCCCGTCCCGATCGGCACCACCGGCGGCACGCTGCGGGTCGAGCTCAACCACACCGACCCGTCGGTGCTGCCGCTGGGCTTCCGCACCGACTCCAACGACAGCCGCATCCTGGCCTGCGCGCTCAACCTCGCCGCCGAGGGTTCCCAGGTGACGCTGGTCAGCAAGGACATGCCGCTGCGGGTCAAGGCGTCCGCGGTCGGGCTGCGGGCCGACGAGTACCGCGCGATCGACGTGGTGCCGTCCGGCTGGACCGGCACCGCCGAGGTCGCGGTCCCGCAGGCCACCGTCGACGCGCTGTACGCGCAGGGGCTGGTCGACGTCGACGAGGCCCGTGAGCTGCCCTGCCACACCGGGCTCAAGCTGGTCGGTTCGGGCGGGTCCGCGCTCGGCCGGGTCACCGCCGGCAAGCAGGTCCGGCTGGTCCGCGGCGAGCGGGAGGCGTTCGGCATCCGCGGCCGCTCCGCCGAGCAGCGGCTGGCCCTGGACCTGCTGATGGACGACGAGGTCGGCATCGTCTCGCTCGGTGGCCGGGCCGGCACCGGCAAGTCGGCGCTCGCGTTGTGCGCCGGGCTCGAGCTCGTGATGGAGCGCCGCGCGCACCGCAAGGTCGTGGTGTTCCGGCCGCTGTACGCCGTCGGCGGGCAGGAGCTCGGCTACCGGCCCGGCAGCGAGGGCGAGAAGATGGGCCCCTGGGCCCAGGCGGTGTTCGACACCTTGGGCGCGGTCGTCTCGCCGGCCGTCGTCGAGGAGGTGGTGGCCCGCGGGATGCTCGAGGTGCTGCCGCTGACCCACATCCGCGGCCGGTCGCTGCACGACTCCTTCGTCATCGTGGACGAGGCCCAGTCGCTGGAGCGCAACGTCCTGCTCACCGTGCTGTCCCGGATGGGGGCCAACTCCCGCGTCGTGCTCACCCACGACGTCGCCCA
>JBQGEH010000415.1:0-5199 GCA_052039515.1 Nakamurella sp.
GACCACCGCCGACGGGTCGCCGGTGAGGGCGATCAGCTGCGGCAGCACCCCCGACCCGGCGACGTCCACGGCGATGTCCACGCCGTCCGGCGCGACCGCCCGGACCCGGGCGACGAGGTCCTCGCCGTAGGCCACCGGCAGCGCCCCGAGCTCACGGAGGTACCCGTGGTTGGCCGGACCGGCCACGCCGACCACGGTCATGCCGCGGGCCGCCGCCAGCTGCACCACCGCCCCGCCGACCCCGCCGGACCCGCCGTTGACCAGCACCGTCGCTCCGTCCGTCGCCTCGACGGTGCCCAGGGCCCGGGCGGCGGTCTCGACGGCCAGCGGCAGCGCGGCCGCATCGGTCCAGGACAGCGCGGCCGGCTTGGGCGCCCACGCGGTGAGCACGGCGTACTCGGCGTAGCCGCCCTTCGGCGTCGCCCCGAACACCTCGTCGCCGACCGACACCCCGGTCACGCCCTCACCGAGTTCGTCGACCACGCCGGCCACGTCCACCCCGGGCACGTAGGGCAGCGTCTTCACCGTCATCGTGCCCGACCGGTACTTGCTGTCGATCCGGTTGACGCCGGCGGCCCGCACGGCGACGCGGATCCGTCCCGGGCCGGGGTGCGGCTCGGGTACCTCGGTCGCCCTCAGCACCTCGGGGCCGCCGTACGCACCGAACGCCATCGCCCGCATCTGTCCTCCGTCATCCGATCGGTGGGCCCGCCGCGCGGCTCCGACGGCGGTGACCGCGCCGACCCGCCCACACACTCCCGTACGGGATACTCACAGACGACGGCGACGCTCGACGACCGGTCGTCGGATCGACGGGACGTCGGTGCGGTGGACCGGACCGGCCGGACGATGCGGACGCATGGGTGGCAGACACGGACGGACCTGGGGCGGCGCGGCCGACCTCGTGGCTGGCCCGGCTGACCGGCCGTCCCGAGTACACCCGGAATCTGCGCGTGGCCGAGGCGGCGGCGCTGCTGACCCCGATGCGCCGGGGCATCGCCGTGTCGTGCTGGGCCTACGGGCTCGGGGTGCTGCTGCTGATGCTCTCCCCGGCGGGGCCGGCGACGACGGCCGCCGCCGTCGTGATGGGTGTGGTCGGCTGCGTCAGCGTGGTGCTGGGGTTGTTCTGGTGGCGCGGCGGCTGGCCGCCGGCGCACCTGTCGGTGGCGTTCCTGCTGTACAGCGAGCTCGCGCACACCGGGGTGCTGCTCTTCACCAGCAGCTCGATGCTCGCGCTCATCGCCACCCTGTGGTTCGCCCTGATCGGCGAGCACATCACGGTCGCGCACAGCCGGCGGGCGGTCGCGCTGCACGCACTGTGGGCGCTGGCCAACATCGCCTTCTTCGCCGCCCGCGCCAGTCGCCGCACCAACGCGAGCCTGCCGCTCATCGTCTACGTGGCGCTGGCGCTGGTCGGGCTGATCGTGGCCATCCCGATCTTCCGGCAGCTGGCCGCGGACGCGCTGCGCGACGACTCGCGCCGGGCCGCGGCGCTGGCCGAACGGGACGCCCTGACCGCGCTGCTCAACCACCGCGGGATGTACGCCGCCCTGCCGGCGCTGCTGATGGCCGGCCGCGGCGGTGACGAGCAGCTGGCCGTGGTGGTGCTCGACCTGGACCGCTTCAAGGCCATCAACGACCGCTACGGCCACCACCGCGGCGACCAGGTGCTGACGCTGGTCGCCGCCCGGCTCACCGGGTCCGTCCGGCGGGGCGCCATCGTCGCGCGCACCGGCGGCGAGGAGTTCATCGTCATCGACACGGTCAGCCCGGACGGGGCCGCCGCCCTCGCGCACCGGCTGTTGAAGGCCGTGCACCGGCCGGACGACGACGTCCCGGTGACCGCCAGCGTCGGGGTGTCCAGCGTGCCGCTGCGGCAGGTGGCGGTGGAACGGCTGACCCAGGACGTCCAGGAGCTCATCCGGCTGTCCGACACCACCATGTACGACGCCAAGCGGGACGGCGGCAACCAGGTTCGGGTCACCGACCTGCCGCGCCGTCCCACCGACTCCTGACCCGGGTCACAATGGAGGCGTTCCACGCGCGGACGGCGATCGCGGCCGGGGCCGGGGTGCCGCCGACCCGGGCCGGCGCCGCGCGCGGAGTCCACCGGCCGACGGCGACCGCCGCGGCCCGGCCGTGCACCTGATCGGAGCCGCGATGGGCCAGAGCGCGGTCCCGGCCGTCGACGCCCCCGGCGCGTCCTCCTCGATGTACCGGAAGAATCTGGCGGTCGCCGAGGCCAAGCGCATCCTGCGCTCCACCGGGCGGTTCGTGGCGCTGAGCTGCCTGCTGCTGGCGGCCGGTTCGGTGCTGCTGCTGTTCATCCCGGGCGGACCGGCGGCACCGTGGGCACGGGTCACCACCGGGGTCGTCGCCGGTGCCGCCGTGGTGGCGGCGGCCCTCTGGTGGATCCGCGGCTGGCCCCGGGAGCGCACGTCGATCGCCTTCGTCCTGGCCGCCGAGGTCGGGCACGGCATCGTGCTGTTCTGCTGCGCCGATCCGGTCGTCTCGCTGCTCGCCGCCACCTGGTTCTTCCTGCTCGGTGACTACCTGACGTTCGCCCACGGCCGGCGGGCGCTGGTCGTGCACTGCGTCTGGGTCAAGGCCAACCTGCTGTTCTACGGGATCCGGGCGCTGCTGGAGCCCGGCGCGGACGTCCCGTTCGTGGTCTTCCTGGTCGTCGGGTTGACCGCGACGCTGATCGTCACGCGGCTGTTCGGGCAGGTCTTCTCCGACGCCCTGCGCTCCGACAGCGCCCGCAGTGCCGAGCTCGCCCACCGCGACCCGATGACCCAGCTGCTCAACCGGCGCGGGCTGGAGGCCGCGGCGCCCCGGGTCTTCGCCCAGGCCCGCGCCGAGCAGGCGGTGATCGCGGTGTTCCTGGTCGACATCGACCGCTTCAAGGCCGTCAACGACCGCTTCGGGCACGAGGCCGGCGACACCGTGCTGACCCTGCTGGCCCGTCGGCTGGAAGGCACCGTGCGCAAGTACGGACTGGTCGCGCGGACCGGCGGGGAGGAGTTCGTATTGCTCGACCGGGTGCACGCCGACGGCATCGCCGCGCTGGCCGAGCGGCTCCGCGCGGTGTGCCACGACCCCACCGACGCGGTGCCGGTGACCGTCTCGGTCGGGGCGGTCGGGCTGGCCGGGGACGACTTCCCCACCACGGACGCGGCCGGCCTGCTGATGAACATGATCATCCGGGCGGACGCGGCGATGTACGTGGCCAAGCAGCGCGGCGGCGACCAGGTCGAGCTCGACCTGCCGCGCACCGCGGCGCTGCAGCGCACCGAGGGCGGGACGTCGCTGGCCAGGAGCCCCGGCGAGATCTTCGACAGCGTGATGGCGGCGCGGGGTGGCCGGAACCGCAACCCACGGCGCGACGGCTGACGGTCGGTCGTCCTCCCGCGGACAACGCCCGCAGGTGGGCGTTTGCCGCCCGGGGATCGGCCCGTCCCGGCGTGAGCACATTGCTTCCCGATTCGGGAAGGGATCTGCCCGACGCGGAGCCGCCCGGGATCCAGCAGTACGCTCGTCCGGCTGGCACCGGGGCCGGCCTGCGAGGGAGAACCGATGACCGACACCGCTCACCGCTGGTCCGACGGGCCGCTCGGCGACATCCTCGTCGTCGACCTGACCCGCGCACTCGCCGGCCCGCACGCCGCGATGATGCTCGGCGACCTCGGCGCCCGCGTCATCAAGGTCGAGACGCCCGGCACCGGCGACGACACCCGCGGCTGGGGCCCGCCGTTCGTCGGCCCCGACCACGACGTCTCCACCTACTTCCTGTCGTGCAACCGCAACAAGGAATCCGTCGCGCTGGACCTGAAGTCCGAGACCGGCCGGGCCGCGCTCACCGAGCTGGTCCGGCGCAGCGACGTGCTGCTGGAGAACTTCCGGCCCGGGGTGCTGGCCCGGCTCGGCTTCGGCCCGGAGCGGCTGGCCGAGCTCAACCCAGGCCTGGTCTTGCTGTCGATCTCCGGCTTCGGGTCCGACGGCCCCGAGGGCGGCCGGGCCGGCTACGACCAGATCGCCCAGGGCGAGGCCGGGCTGATGTCGGTCACCGGACCGGACGCCGACACCCCCACCAAGGTCGGGGTGCCGATCGGTGACCTGCTCGCCGGCATGTACGGCGCCTACGGCGTGCTCGCCAAGCTGCACGAGCGGGCCACCACCGGCCGCGGCGGCCTGGTCAGCACCTCGCTGCTCGCGTCCATCGTGGGGGTGCACGCCTTCCAGGGCACGCGCTGGACGGTGGCCGGCGAGATCCCCGTCGGCGAGGGGCCGCACCACCCGTCGATCTGCCCGTACGGGCTGTTCCACGCCCGCGACGGCATCGTGCAGATCTCGGTCGGCTCGCAGGGGCTGTGGGCGAAGTTCGCGCCCGCGTTCGGGCTGCCGCTGGACGCCCCCGGCTTCGCCACGAACGGGGACCGGGTGCGCAACGCCTCCGCGGTCAAAGCCGCCGTCGAGGAGGCGTTCGCGGCGTACTCGACCACCGAGCTGCTGGCCAAGCTCAACGAGATCGGCGTGCCCAGCGGCCAGGTGAAGAACATGCAGCAGGTCTACGAGTGGGACCAGACCCGCTCGCAGGGGCTGGTCGTCGAGGTGGACCACCCGGTGCTCGGTCCGGTCGAGCTGCCCGGGCCGCCGCTGCGGTTCTTCGACGCCGCCGGCGACGAGTGGCACCGCGACCACGCCTCGCCGCCGACGCTCGGCCAGCACACCGACGCGGTGCTCGAGTGGCTGGGGGTGCAGGCATGACCGTCACCGCGCTGCTCGACCTGCGCTTCGACCCGGCCCGTCGCGACGAAGGGCTCGCCTACCTGCACCGGGTGCTCACCGACACCCGGTCGTTCGCGGGCTGCCTGTCGGTGGAGGTGCTGGTGGACACCGACGACCCGGCTCACGTGCTCGCCGTCGAGCGCTGGGAGTCGATGTACCACGACACGATGTACCGGGAGGGGCGCGCCGGGGCCGGCGCGACCGCGCTGGGTGACTATCTCGCCGGTCCACCGGGACTGACGAAGTTCACCGCCGACCAGGCCTGACCGTCCGCTCGTCACGCCGACGCAACACGCGCGCCGTACGATCGTCGTCCGTGAAGTTCCTGAACGGCCTCGAGCCCACCGCCGACCTGACCTACTCCGACGTCTTCCTGGTGCCGTCCCGCTCCGCGGTGACCTCCCGGCTGGA
>JBQGEH010000416.1:0-5517 GCA_052039515.1 Nakamurella sp.
GAACATCAGTACGATGCGGCCGTTCTCCCGCAGGTGGGCGATGGTCTCCACGCCGGAGCCGACGTAGTCGAGGTAGGCCACCGACGTCGGACCGAGCACCACGAAGGTGCCGCCCATGCCCTTCGGCGACACGTTGAGGTGGCCGTCGCCGGCGAGTGGCGCGGTGGCCACGAAGAAGACCGGCTGAGCGGTGATGAAGTCGGCCAACCGGCCGTCGATGTCGTCGTAGAGCTTCGCCATCGGGCCAGTATCGCCGGAACGCGGCCGCCGTCAGCCGTCGGTGACGGGCCGGAAGCCGACCTGGCCGGTGCTCGCGTCGTAGAGGTAGTCGTGCTGGGTGAGCGCGTAGCGGCTGATGTTCATGAACGGGGTGTTCCCGTGGTCGGACAGGTCGTGGCCCCACTGCACGGAGGTGGGCGCACCACTGCCCCCGACGGTGAAGTCGTACAGCGGACCCGACAGCCCGTCCATCGTGACCTGCACCTGCTGGCCGGCGGCCACCGTCGGCCGGTCGCCGGACTTCACCGGCGCCGTCGTCGGGGGCTCGACCCCGGTGGGCACCAGCACGATAGCGTAGTCCAGGCCGGTGTCCAGCAGCAGGCCGCCGCACTGCGGGGCGACGCCACCGCTGGGCACCGCGATGCAGGCGGACGGGGCGTTCCAGTCGGTGCCGGCGGCGTCCCGGGTCAGCGCGACGGTCTGGAACCCACCCAGGTCGGCCGGTCCGGCACCGAGCACGATGCGGTCGAGTCCGACGACGTAGGACTGCGGCAGGACACCGGACCGCATGCCGGTCAGCTGCAGGAACGGGTTCAGGCCCGAGCCGTCCAGATCGGCGTCCGGTCCGCTCCCGCCGCGGTCGAAGCCGACGCCCATCATGGCGACGCCGTCCTCGTCGGTCACCCGGATCAGCATCGGGACCGTCTGGACGGGATGGTCGGAGCCGCCGGGTGCGCCCAGCTGGAGGGTGGCGGTCATCCACTCCCCGCTGTAGGTGTTGCCGCTGCTGGAGTAGCCGAAGCCGGAGAACGGGCGCGCCGGGCTCAGCGGGGTGGCCGCCGTGCCCACCCACTTCCGCGAGACGAGGACGCCGTTGGAGCCGGTGTCGACCGTCATGTCCACCGCGGTGCCGCCGCCGATCACCGTGCTGACCGTTAGGCCCTTCGCGAGGGCGGTGGCCGGCTGGGTGAGGGAGACGGCGGGCTGCGCCGCGGCCGCCGCCGTCGTCGTGGGGGTCGTCGTGGTGGCGGGAGCCGACGAGGCGGTGGCGGTAGCGGTGGCGGTGGCCGGGGCCGTGGCGCTGGTGACCGGGGCCTCGGTGGTCGTCGCACCGGACGACGACGGGCTCGACGAGGCGATCGAGGATCCCGCCGGGGATGCGGCTCCCGCGCAGCCGGCGGCCCCCACCGCCAGCAGCACCGCGCCGATCAACCCCACCCGTCGTGCCACCCGCACCGCGTGCCCCTCGTCGTCGGACCGACGGTCAGTATTTCGGGGGAACGCCGGCTACCGCATCGCCCGACCGGGCCCCGGGTCGTCCACCCGGCCGGCGGTACGTACGACTGCGGAAGGTCACGTCCGGGTGGTGCCGGACTCCCCGGTGGTGGTCTCGCCACTCGGCTCGACAGTCGGGGCTGCCGGGGCTGTCGGAGCAGACGGGGCAGGCGGGGCTGTCGGGGCGGGCTCGGTGCCGCTGCCGGTCTCGCCGCGCATGAAGTCGCTCGGCACCTTGCGCAGCTGGGTGTTCATCGAGCGGATGAGCACGAAGAGGGCGATGCCCAGCAGCAGGATGATCACCAGCGCCACCGGCGCGGCCTTGCCCCACTCCGGCCCGCGGCCGCTGGTCGGGTCCAGGGCCGGGTCGTCGGCGGCCAGCTGCAGCGTGGTGGCCAGGACGGCGATCACGACGCCTGCCGCTCCGCGGCCACCGGGGCCGCCGCTTCGCCGTCCCGGAGCCCGGCGAACAGGTCGGTCTCCGGCAGCTCCGTGGGCACCCGGGAGTCGGCCAGTTCGTACTCCTCGGTGGGCCACACGCCGCGCTCGAGCTCGTGCGGCACCGCGAACCAGTGCGCGTCCGGGTCGATCTGCGTGGCGTGGGCGCGCAGCGCGTCGTCGCGCTGCTGGAAGTAGTCGGCGACCTGGATGTGGGTGGTGGCCCGCTCGAAGGAGTCCTTGCGGTCCATGCTCCTGAAGCGTTCGATCCACTCGGTGTACGGCGATTCGGCGCCGGTGGCGAGCACCGCCTCGTGGATCGCGGTCATCCGCTTCAGCGAGAACCCGACGTTGTAGTAGAGCTTGGAGACCGTCCACGGCTCGCCTGCGTCGGGGAACTGGTCCGGGTCACCGGCGGCGCGGTAGGCGCCGATGGAGACCACGTGGCAGCGGATGTGGTCCGGGTGCGGGTAGCCGCCGTTCTCGTCGTAGGTGGTCATCACGTGCGGGCGGAACCGGCGCACGATGCGCACCAGCGCCTCGATCTCTTCCTCCGGGGAGTGCGCGGCGAAGGAGTTCTCCGGCAGCACCCACTCCGCGGGATCGCCCTCGTGGTAGCCGGAGTCCTCGTAGCCCAGCCACTCGTGGGCCACCCCGAGGATCTCGGCGGCGTTGGCCATCTCCACCTGCCGCAGCGCGGCGATGTCGTCGATGTCCATGTCCATCGCCTTGTACGACGGGTTGAGCAGGTCGCCGCGCTCCCCGCCGGTGCACGACACGACCATCACCCCGACACCCTCGGCGGCGTACTTCGCGGTGGTGGCGGCACCCTTGCTGGACTCGTCGTCGGGGTGGGCGTGCACCGCCATCAGGCGGAGCGCGGCCCGGGCGGCGGTCGCGTTGCGATCGGTCACGATCGGAGACTTCCTCTTTCGGTCGACGGCGGCGCGGCCTCCGGTGGTGCCGGTCGGCCCGGTGCCGGTGCCGCCCCGTCGGAGGACGGGCGCGGCGGGGTCGCCCCCGGGGCACCATTCTGCGCCACCGTCGATCTTCCCACCCCGGGCGGCCCGGATCGCCGCCGCGGCGTCCGCTCACCGCGAACGTCTCCCGCCGCCCGTCGATCAGCCCCGCGACCTGCGACGATCGTTCACCGGGCGGTCGCCGACTGGCCCCCGGAGGGGGCCATGGTGTTATCCTGGCGACAACGAACCGGTTCCCACGCCGCTGGGGTTTCGCCTGTTCCGGGGTTTCAGCCCGCGTCGGGCTGAGGACGCGGCCCCGCGACAGCGAGCCGAGGCAGATGCCGTACGCAGGCATCAGGGGGGCCGGTCGCTGCGTTTCCCGGTACGACGCGTCTCTCCCGGCCCGTGCGGCCGCCGGTGCACGTCGTACCGACCGGGCGGTACGGCAGGGCCACACGGCTCCGGCCCGCCCCCGTCGTTCCCCGTTGCCCCACCCCGCCGGCCCCGCCGGTGAGTTCCCGTACGTCCGTCGTGGGGCCACCCCCGCCGGGCGGACCGTCGCGCGAAAAGGAGTACCCGAATGACTGAAGTGTGGCTGACCCAGGAGGCGCACGACCGCCTCAAGGCGGAGCTGGACGCGCTCGTCGCCGAGCGCCCGGTGATCGCGGCGGAGATCAACGCCCGGCGCGAGGAGGGCGACCTCAAGGAGAACGGTGGCTACCACGCCGCCCGCGACGAGCAGGCCAAGCAGGAGCAGCGGATCCGTCAGCTCCAGGAGCTGATGCGCAGCGCCCAGGTCGGCGTCGCGCCGGCCGACAACGGCATCGTCGAGCCGGGCATGGTCGTCACCGTGGCCTACGACGGCGACGAGGACGACACCGAGACGTTCCTGGTCGGCTCCCGCGAGGAGGGCGCCCACGGCGACCTGCAGGTCTACTCGCCGCAGTCCCCGCTGGGTTCGGCCATCCTCGGCGGCAGCCCGGGCGAGACCCGCGAGTACCTGCTGCCCAACGGCACCATGCAGAAGGTCGTCATCGTCGACGCGAAGCCGTTCACCGGCTGACCTGACCCGCACGCGCGACGACCCGGTGGCCTCGGCCCCCGGGTCGTCGTCGTCTCGGGGTCGGGTCGGGCGTCAGAGCACGGCGCGGACCACGAACCCGGCGCCCTTCAGCCGTTCGACCAGCTCGGTGGCGTGGTCGCGGCCCTTGGTCTCCAGCCGCAGCTCGACGAGCACGTTGCCCAGGGCCAGGGTCGAGCCCAGCCGGCTGTGGGACACGTCGACCACGTTGGCGCCGGCGTCGCCGACGAAGGCGAGCAGGGCGGCCAGCGACCCGGGCCGGTCGGGGATGTCGATCTGCAGGCTGAGGAAGCGGCCCGCCGACACGAGGCCGTGCTGGGTGACGTGCAGCAGCACCAGCGGGTCGATGTTGCCGCCGGACAGCACCGCGCAGACCGGCGGGGTGAAGCGCTCCGGCTCGGCCATGATGGCGGCGACGGTCGCCGCCCCCGACGCCTCGACGACCAGCTTGGCCCGCTCCAGACAGAGCAGCATGGCCTGGCTGAGCTGGTCCTCGCTGACCGTGACGACCTCATCCACCATCGACGTGACGTGCGCGAACGTCAGCGCGGTGGGTTCGCCGACGGCGATGCCGTCGGCCAGGGTGCTCATCTCGTACAGCCGCACCGGGTGCCCGGAGGCGATGGAGTTCGGCCAGGCGGCGGCCTGCTCGGCCTGCACGCCGATGATCCTCACGTCCGGTCGCAGGCCCTTGAGCGCGGCGGCCATCCCGCTGGTCAGCCCGCCACCACCGAGGGCGACGACGACGGTCGCGACGTCGGGCAGGTCCTCGAGGATCTCCAGGGCGACGGTGCCCTGCCCGATCACGATGTCCGGGTGGTCGAAGGGATGGACCAGGGTGGCGCCGGTCTCGGCCTCGAACGCGCGGGCGGCGATCAGCGCGTCGTCCAGGGTGGCGCCGACGAGTTCGACGGTCGCGCCGTACGCCCGGGTCGCCTGCAGCTTGGCGATGGACGCACCCAGCGGCATGAAGACGGTGGCCTTGCAGCCGAGCAGCGCCGCGGCGAGCGCCACCCCCTGCGCGTGGTTGCCGGCCGAGGCGGCGACGACCCCGGCGGCCCGTTCGGCCTCGCTGAGCCGCGCGATGCGGGTGTAGGCGCCGCGGATCTTGAACGAGCCGGTGCGCTGCAGGTTCTCGCACTTCAGGTAGACGGGCCCGCCGACCCGGTCCGACAGCGGCCGCGACGACTCCATCGGCGTGTGCCTCACGACCGGCTTCAGTAGCTCCGCCGCCGCCCGGATCTCCTCCACCGTGACCAGATCAGGATTCATCCGCCCATCCTGCTCCCGCCGCCCCCCTGCCCACCCACCGGACACCGGCCCGACCCCACAGAAGCCCACCGTTCACGACGAAGCCCACCCTGCATCCCCGGCTTCGTCACATCCGTTCGGCTCCTGCCGACTGGGTTGATACCGAGCCGCCCCGGGGCCCGAAGCGCCGCACGCCCAGCCGGCCCTTCCCCCACCACCGCTCGACCTCGCGGACCTGTGGTTCACACGGAGCCGCACCGGGGCCACCCGCCCCCGCACCCCCCGCCGGCC
>JBQGEH010000417.1:0-13249 GCA_052039515.1 Nakamurella sp.
CGCGTTGATCCGATCCGCCTGCCCCTGGGCGGCGTGGTGCCGCCACAACTTGACGTAGGCGTGCGGCCGGTCGGCGAACTCCGGCAGCTCGCACAGCGGAGTGCCGTCGGCCAGCGTCGGCACCATCGTGCACGCGGTGAAATCGGTGCCGATGCCGACCACCCGGGCCGGATCCACCCCCGCCGCCCGGATCGCGGCCGGCACCGCCTCTTTCAGCACGTCCACGTAATCCGAGGGCACCTGCAGCGCCCACTCCGGCGGCAACGCCGCACCGGTGGCCGGCAGCGTCTCGCTGACCACACCGTGCGTGTACTCGTGCACCGCGGAACCCAACTCGGCGCCGTCCCGAACCCGGACGACGACAGCCCGGCCGGAGAGCGTCCCGTAGTCGACGCCCACCACCAGTGCCTCGTCATGATCAACGTTGACCACGTGCCTCGCTCCTGTCTGTCCCGGGCCGGCCGATGCCGTCTCCCGGTGTGCGGATCATTGTTAGCGTTAACACACTGTGTCGTCAAGGGTCGGACGCGGCCGACACCCGTTCGCCGCGGTCAGCCCCGTTCACGCGGGGCGGTACTGCCCCGGACGATGAGCTCCGGCGGCACGAGGACCGGCTCGAGCGGGGCCCGGCCCTGGAGTGCCGAGGTCAGCAGGTCGATGCAGCTCACCCCGAGGGACTGGAAGTCCTGCCGGACGGTGGTCAGCGGCGGGGAGAAGAAGGCGGCACCGGGGATGTCGTCGAAGCCGACGACCGAGACGTCCTCCGGGGTCCGGATACCGGCCTCGTGGAAGGCCAGCAGCAGGCCGAGCGACATCTCGTCGTTGCCGGCGAACACCGCGTCGGGCAGCGTGCGACGGGCCAGCCGGCGGCCGGCGTCGTACCCCGACTGGGCCGACCAGTCGCCCCGGATCAGTTGTCCCCTGGGGAGTTTCGCCGCCGCCGACTCCTGCTCCCAGCCCCGCTGGCGGGCGAGGGAGTCCAGCGAGTCCTCGGGGCCGGCGATGAACGCGAGACGGCGGTGACCGAGCTCGACGAGGTGCCGGGTCACCATCCGGCCACCGAGCAGGTGGTCCACCGAGGTCACGTAGACCCCGTCGTGGGACACCGCCAGCGGGGAGATGGTCACCACCGGCATCGGCAGCGCCGCGGTCAGCCGGTCGTCGGCGAGCTCCGGGGACGCCGCGATGATGACCACGCCCTCCACGCTCTGGTCCTGGAAGTGCTCCAACGCCGCCTGCATCTGCGCGGCCCCGGTGTCGGCCAGGCTGACCAGCGAGACGAAGTACCCGGCCTCCCGGGCCGCGCCCTCGAGCGCGAGCAGCACGCTGGTCGGGCCGTAGAGCGCGCTGCGGGCGGTCACCACCCCGAGGGTGCCGGAGCGGCGGGTGACCAGTGCCCGGGCCGCGGTGTTGCGGCGGTAGCCGAGTTCCTCGATGGCCGCGAGCACCCGCGCCCGGGTCTCCTCGCGCACCCGGGGGTGGGCGTTGAGCACCCGCGAGACCGTCTGGTGGGACACGCCTGCCGCCCGCGCGACGTCGTACATCCCGGGTGCCCGGGGGCGCTCGACCGGCCGTTCGGTAGTCACCGCCGAGGGATCCCCTCCCGTTGAGTGTGGAAGAGAATGTACGACGGTTCCGGCGGGTCGCAGCGGCGGCGGGCCGGGGTGGATCCGGGCGAACATCAGGGGGCCTCCGGGGGCCGTGTCCGAAAAGTGACCTGAGCCACTTGACGCGGCTGGGTGTGAACGTTAACACTATGTCCGCGGGTCGACGGAGACCCGCCCTCGGTCACAGCGCGAGGCGATCCGGACGGAAGGTCCACACCCCCGGTATCCGTCAGCCCCACCGATCCCGTCGGCGCGGCACGACGACCCGGACGGACGTCCGACCGCATCCACGCACTCCCACCAGGTCCACCAGCGTCGGAGGATTGCAGTGCTCAAGAAGACCTTCACGGCTGCCGCGGTCGCCGCGGTCGCCCTCACCCTCGCTGCCTGCGGCGGCGGCAGTGACACCGCGTCCAGCGGATCGTCGACCACCGCGAGCAGCACCAGCGCCACGTCGTCCGCGAGCTCGAGCACGGCGTCGTCCAGCAGCCCGTCCGCCTCCGGCTCGGAGTCCAGCAGCTCGGGCAGCTCGACCTCCGGCGAGGCGGCCGGCGGCGAGCTGCCGCCCGTCGACCCCGCGGTGCTCGACGGTGCGGTCATCGGTTTCGCCCAGGTCGGCTCCGAGAGTGGTTGGCGCTCGGCCAACACCGATTCGATCAAGGCGGCGGCCGAGGCCAACAAGGTCGACCTGCAGTTCACCTCCGCCGAGGGCGACCAGGCCAAGCAGATCGCGTCGATCAAGACCTTCATCACCCAGGGCGTCGACCTGATCGCCTTCTCCCCGGTCGTGGAGACCGGGTGGGACGCGGTGCTCCAGGAGGCCGCCGACGCCGGCATCCCGGTCATCCTGACCGACCGCTCGGTGACCGCCGACGCGAGCCTGTACAAGACGTTCATCGGCTCGGACTTCATCGCCGAGGGCGAGAAGGCCGCCACCTGGGCCAAGACCGAGTTCGCCGACGCGGACAAGGTCAACATGGTCGTGCTCGAGGGCACCACCGGTTCCGCCCCGGCCAACGACCGCAAGACCGGCTGGGACAACGTCCTGGGCTCGGACGCGAAGTTCACCACCCTCGCCTCGCAGACCGGTGACTTCACCCGTGACGGCGGCAAGGAGGTCATGGAGGGCTTCCTCGCGACCTACCCGGACATCGACCTGGTCTACGCCCACAACGACGACATGGGTCTGGGCGCCATCGAGGCCATCGAGGCGGCCGGCAAGGTCCCCGGCAAGGACATCAAGATCGTCACCATCGACGCCGTCAAGGCCGGCATGGAGGCGCTGTCCGCGGGCAAGATCAACTACATCGTCGAGTGCTCCCCGCTGCTGGGCGACCAGCTGATGCAGGCCGCCAGCGCCGTGCTGAGCGACCAGGAGATCCCGGCCCGCATCGTCACCGTCGAGGGCGAGTTCGACCAGGAGCAGGCCACCGCCGCGCTGCCGGACCGCAAGTACTAGGAACCTCCGGCAGCACCAGGCACCACCCGTGGAGGGCCGGCCGATCCGGCCGGCCCTTCCCTCTGGACCCGCCTGCGCGCCACTGCGATACTCCCGGTGGCGCGCAGGCGATTCACTCCTCCCGTCGAGGATCGCTCCACCCGACCGGCGTCGACCGAGAACGGGTCAGCCGGATCCGGGCTCCACGAAAGGCCGTCCATGACGCCGCACAGCACACCCATCGTCGAGATGACCGACATCAGCATCTCGTTCCCGGGCGTGAAAGCACTGCAGCAGGTCGCGTTCCGGCTGTTCCCCGGCGAGGTCCACTCGCTGATGGGTGAGAACGGCGCCGGCAAGTCGACGCTGATCAAGGCGCTCACCGGCGTCTACACCATCGACTCCGGCACCATCCGGGTCGGCGGCACCGAGGTGTCGTTCAGCGGCCCCGCCCAGGCGCAGGCGGCCGGGATCGCCACCGTGTACCAGGAGGTCAACCTGGTCACCAACCTCACCGTGGCCGAGAACATCATGCTCGGCCGGGAGCCCCGCAAGCTGGGCCTCATCGACTGGCGGGCCATGCGCAAGCGGGCCCGGGCGGTGCTGCAGTCGCTCAACCTCGACATCGACCCGTCGTCGCTGCTCGCCTCGCACTCGATCGCCGTCCAGCAGCTGGTCGCCATCGCCCGCGCCGTGGACATCAACGCCTCGGTGCTGGTGCTGGACGAGCCCACCTCGTCACTGGACGCCCGCGAGGTCGCGGAGCTGTTCACCATCATCCGGCGGGTCCGCGACAACGGCGTGGCCGTCCTGTTCGTCTCGCATTTCCTGGACCAGATCTACGAGATCTCCGACCGCATCACGGTGCTGCGCAACGGCGAGCTGGTGGGCGAGTACCCCGTCGCCGAACTGCCGCGCATCTCACTGATCTCGAAGATGATCGGCAAGGACTTCGCCGCCCTGGAGGAGCTCGAGGCCGGCACCCGCCGCGACGCCCGCGAACGGGTCGACGGTGGCGCGTTCATCGCCGCCGACGGCGTCGGCCGCAGCGGCTCGGTCCAGCCCTTCGACCTGGAGATCCACCCCGGCGAGGTGTACGGGCTGGCCGGCCTGCTCGGCTCCGGCCGCACCGAGGTCGCCCGGCTGCTCTACGGCGCCGACCGCAACGACGCCGGCACCACCACCGTCGACGGCGCCGCGGTGAAGCTCAAGAGCCCGCGGGTCGCGTTGGACCACAAGATCGCTTTCGCCTCGGAGAACCGCAAGGCCGAGGGCCTGATCGGTGACCTGTCGGTGCGGGCGAACATCGTGCTGGCCATGCAGTCCGCCCGCGGCTGGCTCCGCCAGATCCCCCGCAGGACCCAGGACGAGCTCGCCGAGAAGTACATCAAGGCGCTGGACATCCGGCCGGCCAACCCGGACGCGCTGGTGCGCAACCTGTCCGGCGGCAACCAGCAGAAGGTGCTGCTCGCCCGCTGGCTCATCACCGAACCGAAGCTGCTCATCCTGGACGAGCCCACCCGCGGTATCGACGTGGGCGCCAAGGCGCAGATCCAGAAGCTGGTCGCCACGCTCTCCGACGACGGCATGGCCGTCGTCTACATCTCCGCCGAGATGGAGGAGGTGCTGCGGCTGTCGCACCGCATCGGTGTCATGCGCGACCGCGTGAAGATCGCCGACATCGTCAACGAGGGAGTCACCGTCAACGACATCATGGAGCGGATCGCCGCCACCGGCGCCGAGACCGCAACGGGCGATCCCGGGTCCGCCGCCCGCCCGGTCGCGACCACGAGCGGGGCGTCGGCATGAAGAACCTGACCTCGAACCGGCTGGTCTGGCCGGCGCTGGTGCTGGCCGCGCTGCTGATCGCCAACGTCGTCGCCAACCCCTCGTTCTTCTCCATCACCGTGCTGGACGGCAACCTGTTCGGCCCGCTGGTGGACATCCTGCGCCGCGCGGCGCCGATCATCCTGGTCGCGCTGGGCATGACGCTGGTCATCGCCACCCGCGGTATCGATCTCAGTGTCGGTGCGGTGGCGGCGATCTCGGGCTCGTGGGCGTCGATGTACATCATCGACTCGGGCGATCGCGGGTCGGTCACCGTGGTGCTCACCGCGGTCGGTGTCGCGCTGCTGATGGCGCTGGTCGCCGGCGCCTGGAACGGCTTCCTGGTGTCGGTGCTGGGCATCCAGCCCATCGTCGCGACCCTGGTGCTGATGACCGCCGGGCGGGGTCTGGCCCAGGTCATCACCGGGGAGAAGATCCTCTACCCGGACAACTCCCCCGCCTACAAGCTCATCGGCGGCGGCTACTGGCTGTCGGTGCCGTTCTCCATCCTCATCGCCGGCGTCATCTTCGCCGGGACCGCGCTGCTCACCCGCAGGACCGCGCTGGGCACGCTCATCGAGTCGGTCGGCGTCAACCCGGAGGCCAGTCGACTGGCCGGCGTCCGGTCCCGGTCGATCACCTGGATCGTGTACATCTTCGCCGGGCTCTGCGCGGGCCTGGCGGGCCTGATGCTGACGTCGAACTCGACGTCGGCCGACCCCAACTCGATCGGCCTGTTCATCGAGCTGGACGCCATCCTCGCCGTCGTCATCGGCGGCACATCGCTGGCCGGTGGCCGGTTCTCGTTGGCCGGCACATTGATCGGCGCGTTCATCATCGAGACGATGGACAACTTCATCGTCATCGCGGTGTCGCCGCGGACGACCGACGTGTTCAAGGCGTGCGTGGTCATCGTGGTCTGCATCATGCAGTCGCCGCAGGCCCGGGCGTTCATCGCCAACCTGTTCCGCCGCGGGAAGAGCGGCGGCCCGACGTCCCCGGTACCGGGGACCCCGGTGGCCGCCACCCCCGTCGTCACCGGTGGATCCCCCGCCGCCGCCCGGACCAACCCCACGCTCACCCCGACCACCGGGACGAGGACCTCATGACCACGACCGTCCAGGACACCCCGGCGCCCGCGCAGCCGAAGAAGCGCCGCCCGCTGAGCCGCTTCCAGCAGTACTCGCAGATCGGCGCGACCGTCGTGCTGCTGGCGATCATGCTGTTCGTCGGGGCGCAGCTGTACCCCAACTTCACGTCCGGCCAGGCCCTGATGGACCTGTTCAGCAAGAACTCGTTCCTCATCGTGCTCGCGGTCGGGATGACCTTCGTCATCCTCACCGGCGGCATCGACCTGTCCGTCGGCGCGGTGATGGCGCTGGGCACGGTGGTGGCGGCGACGCTGCTGCGGCAGGGCTGGCCGGCCGGCGTCGTCATCCCGGTGGTGCTGGTGGTCGGCTGTGGGCTCGGCCTGCTCGTCGGGCTGATGATCCACCACTTCAAGATCCAGCCGTTCATCGCCACCCTGGCCGCGATGTTCCTCGCCCGCGGGCTCTGCCTGGTCATCACCGACCGGTCGATCGCCATCGACAACGGCTTCTTCCAGACGATGAACCAGGCCCACGTCGACCTGTGGACCGCGACCACCACCAACGCCCGCGGCCGGACCCGGGTCACCGAGGTCTACACCACCCCGGCGGTGCTGATCGCGCTGGGCGTGCTGCTCGTCGCGTTCGTGGTGCTGCACTACACCCGCTTCGGCCGCACCGTGTACGCGCTGGGCGGCGGCGAGTCGTCGACGAACCTGATGGGGCTGTCGGTGGCGCGCACCAAGATCGCCGTCTACACGATCAGCGGGTTGTGCGCGGGCCTGGCCGGCATCCTGTTCAGCTTCTACACCGCCTCCGGCGACCCGGTCGCCGGCATCGGCTACGAGCTCAACGCGATCGCCGCGGTCGTCATCGGTGGGACGCTGCTCGCCGGTGGCTCCGGGTACGTCCTGGGATCGCTCCTGGGTGTGCTGACGCTGGGCGTCATCTACGCCTACAAGGAGTTCGACGGCGACCTCAACACCGGCTGGACCCGGGTGATGATCGGCGTGCTGGTGCTGTTCTTCATCGTGCTGCAGCGGGTCCTGGTGGCGCGACGCCGCTAGGCGGCGCGAGAGATCACCGCCGCTAGGCGGCGCGAGAGATCACCGCCGCTAGGCGGCGCGAGACATCACCGCCGTTGACGATCTGCGCCGCCACAGCGAGAGGCCGGGTCCCCTCCGGGAACCGGCCTCTCGCCGCTTCCGGGGTCAGGCGGACGCGCCCTCGGTGGTCAGGGTGACCTCGATGTTGCCGCGGGTCGCGCGGGAGTAGGGGCACATCCGGTGCGCCTTGGCGACCAGGTCCTCGGCGACCGGCTGCGGCACTCCGGGGATCTCCACGTGCAGCGACACGGCGAGCGACGGGCCCTCCTCCTCGGTGCGCACGAACGACACGTCGGCGACGACCGCGGTGTCGGCCAGGGTCTGCTTCTCCAGCCGGGCGACCGCCTTGAGCGCACTGTGGAAGCAGGCCGCGTACCCGGCGGCGAAGAGCTGCTCGGGGTTGGTCAGCGCCCCGCCCGGGCCGCCCATCTCGCGCGGCACCGCGAGGTCGAGGTCCAGCACCCCGTCGGAACTCGCGACGTGCCCGTTGCGCCCCTCTCCGGTCGCGGTGGCCGAGGCGGTGTAGAGGGCGGTGGTGGTGCTCACGGACGGGGGCTCCTGTCGGGTCGGGGGCGTGCTGTCGCGAGACACAAGGCGCGACGGACGCGATCCATTCCCGGGTCGGTCAGTGACCGCTGACGTCGGAGTCGATGCCGGCGTCCGGACCGCGGTCCAGCGTGGCGAGGTCGGCCATGTCGTCCTCGTCGAGCTCGAAGTCGAACACCGCGGCGTTGGCCGCCATCCGGGCCGGGTCGGACGACTTGGGCACCGGTACCAGACCCTGCTGGACGTGCCAGCGCAGCACGATCTGGGCCGGGGTGCGGTGGTGCCGCCCGGCCGCCTCCTGCACGGGGTCGGCGTGCAGCAGGTCGTTGCCGGCGCCGAGCGGACTGTAGGACTGCACGACGATGTCGTGCGCCACGGCGTACTCCCGTTCGGCGTGCCGCGGGGTGTAGGGCGAGAGCTGCACCTGGTTGACCGCGGGCACCACCGAGGTCTCCTCGGCCAGCCGCTGCAGGTGGGCGGGCTTGAAGTTGGACACGCCGATGGCGCGGGTCAGACCGTCGGCCAGCAGCCGCTCGAACGTCAGCCAGGTGGAGACGAACGCGCCGCGGGACGGCAGCGGCCAGTGGATGAGCAGCAGGTCGACGTGGTCGAGCCCGAGCCGGGACAGCGACTCCTGCAGGCCGACCACGGCGCGGTCGTCGCCCTGGTAGCGGCCGTCGAGCTTGGTGGTGACGAACAGGTCGTCGCGGTCCACTCCCCCGAGGGCGATGGCCCGGCCGATGCCGGTCTCGTTGCCGTAGGCGACCGCGGTGTCGATGTGCCGGTAGCCGGCCTCGAACGCCGCCAGGACGGCGGCCTCCGCCTGGTCGTCGTCCATCGGCCAGGTACCGAGCCCGAGCCGGGGCATCGGACCGCCGTGGTTGAGGTCGACGAGCGGGATGTGCGTCATGCGCCGGCCGCCGCGTCGCGGGCGTCCAGCCGGGCGGCGATGTCGGCGGGGAAGCCGCCGGTGGCCACCGGTCCCCACCGGGTCGGGGTGATGCGGATCAGTGACTTGCCCTGCAGCCGCATCGCGGCCCGGTACTCGTCCCAGTCGGGGTGCTCACCGGCCAGGCTGCGGTAGTAGTCCACCAGCGCGTCCTCGGCCTCGGGCATGTCGAGAACCTCGTCCTCACCGTCGATCTGGACCCACGGGCCGTCCCAGTCGTCGCTCATCACCACGACGCTCACCGCCGGGTCGCGCTTGGCGTTGACGGTCTTGGCGCGCCCCGGGTAGGTCGAGATGATCAGCCGCCCCTCGCCGTCCACGCCACCGCTGACCGGGGACAGCTGGGGCCGTCCGTCGGCGCGGGTGGTGGCCAGCAGCAGGTGACGCCGGTCGCGGACGAAGTCGAGGAGCTCGTCCAGAGGCACGGCGGTGGCGGTGGCGACGGTGCGCGGCATGGGGTCAGCGTAGTCACGGGGCGGTGGTCGGCCGGAGGGCCATAAGCTCGGAGCCGATGCCCACCCACGCCGATCGCGTCGACCGCCTGCTCGCCGGGCCCCGCCCGCTGCCCATCGTCCCCGCGGGCCTCCCGGTGCTGCGGCGGCCCGCGGACCGCTACGACGGCCAGCTCGACGACGCGGTGCTCGCCGAGCTCATCGCCGCGATGCGCGAGAGCATGCACGCCGCACCAGGTGTGGGGCTCGCCGCACCGCAGGTCGGGATCGGGCTGCAGCTCGCCGTGCTGGAGGACACCGCCGAGGTGGCCGAGGACGTGGCGGTGGCGCGGGACCGGCGGCCGCTGGACTTCCTGGTGCTGGTCAATCCCGCCTACACCGCGGTCGGGGACGCCACGGCACTGTTCTACGAGGGCTGCCTGTCGGTACCCGGCTACCAGGCCGCGGTGGCCCGGCCGGCGGCCGTTCACCTCACCGCGACCGCACCCGACGGGACGGCGGTCGACGCCGAGTACCGCGGCTGGCAGGCGCGCATCGTCGCCCACGAGACCGACCATCTCGCCGGCACGCTGTACCTGGACCGGGCCGACCTGCGGTCGCTGACCGACACCGGGCTGTACCAGGCGCTGTGGGCCGGTCCGTCCATCGACCGGGCCCGCGAGAACCTCGGGTTCTGACCACTTCCGCCCAGACAGGAGCCCGCCGTGCGCGTCGGTGTCGTCATCCTCCCCCAGTTCGACGCGGCCGAGACCACCGCCCGGTGGAAGGCGGTGCAGGACATGGGGTTCGCCCACGGGTGGACCTACGACCACCTGGCCTGGCGGGACCTCGCCGACGAGCCGTGGTACGCCACGATGCCGACGCTGACGGTGGCGGCGCTGGCCACCGACACGCTGCGTCTCGGGACCTGGGTGACCAGCCCGAACTTCCGGCACCCGGTGACGCTGGCCAAGGACCTGATGACGCTGGACGTGCTGTCCGGCGGCCGGACGATCGCCGGGATCGGGGCCGGCGGTCTCGGCTGGGACTCCCGGGTGTTCGGGCACGACGACCTGTCCCCGCGGGAGCGGGTCGACCGGCTGGCCGAGTTCGTCGAGCTGACCGACCTGCTGCTGCGGCAGCCGGTGACCACGTTCCGCGGGAACCACTACACGGCGGTCGACGCCCACCTGCGGCCGGGCTGCGTGCAGCGACCGCGGCTGCCGTTGGTGGTGGCGGCGAACGGGCCGCGCAGCATGCGGATCGCCGCCCGGTACGGCGACGGCTGGGCGACGGTCGGGACCGCCGCGGACTCGCTGGACGGCTGGTGGGCCGGGATCGGTGAGCTGGCCGAGCGGTTCACCGAGATCACCGGTGAGCGAACCGGTCTCTCGCGGTACCTGAGCCTGGACAACGACCACCGCTTCGCGCTGGAGAGCGTCGATGCCTTCGACGACGCGGTCGGTCGGGCCGCCGCGCTCGGCTTCACCGACGTCGTCGTGCACTGGCCGCGGGCGTCCAAGCGGTACGTCGGCGACCCGGCGGTGCTGGAGCAGGTGGCGGGCCGGCTCGGCCCGGGCGGCACGGTCTGAGCACAGCCGGCCGGCGACGTGGGGCGGATTCCTCTCGCCGGCGAGAGAAATCCGCCCGAGGATCCCGGCCGGCCACCGCTGGGGGCGGATCAGCCGACCGCGAGCGCCCGGGCGACGAGCGCGGCGACCAGCCGCTGACCGTCCGGGCTGAGGTGCACGCCGTCGTCGTCGAGGAACTCGGCGGGCGCGCGGCCGGCCAGCTCCCGGTGGACGTCGACGACGTCCGGGCAGACCTCGCGCACCACGGCGGCGACGACGTCGAGCTCTCCGGCGTCCCAGCGGATCGCGTCGCCGCCGAACTCCGCGTCGATGCGACCCTGGTCGGCCGGCGGCGGCGTGAGGAACACCGCCCGTGCCCCCAGGTCGTTCTCGATGAGGTCGCGCAGCACGGTGACGTTGCGGCGGGTCTCGGTCGGGGTGACCATCCGGTGGTCGCTCCCCCGGCCGTGCCGGCGGGCGTCGTTGGTGCCCAACAGCACCAGCACGTGGGTCGGCCGGAACGCCTCCAGCAGGTCGAAACGCTCCAGCGCGTCGGCGGTGGTGTCGCCGGACAACCCCAGGTTGTGGGTGGCCACCCCCGGCCGGCCGGCCAGCCGCATCGTCTCGCTGAGCAGTTCGAACCAGCCGAGCCGGTCGGCGGTCAACGAGTCGCCCAGCGCCGCCACCCGGTCACCGCCCCGGAACGGCAGGCGCCGCAACGACTCCCGGTAGGCGGGGTCGGACAGCAGCACCGCCGCGCCGGCGTTGCGGTCGGCGCGCAGGTCCCAGATCCGTTGCCGCACCTCGTCGGTCGCGTCCAGCACGATCTCGGCGAGGATGCGGTCGTGCAGCTCGTCGCTGACCGGGAAGCGGTCCAGCATCGGCCACCGTTCGGGCCGGGTGAAGCGCACCATCCGGCGCCGCTGCGCCTCGGTCATCGCGGTCGTGGTCGTCATCCCTTCAACGCCCCCTGCAGCAGCGCCGAGGTGAACTGGCGCTGGAAGATGATGAACACGAGCACGGTCGGCCCGAGGATCAACAGCGAACCCGCGCACAGCAGCGGGATGTCGGTGCCGTACTGCCCCTGGAAAGCACCGAGCGCACCAGCCATCGTCCGTTTCGACGGGTCGTCGACGAGCACGATGGCCAGCAGGAACTGGTTCCACGTCCACAGGAACAGCAGGATGCCCAGCGCCGACACGGCCGGCCGGGCCAGCGGCACGTGCACCTTCCAGAACAGCTGCCAGGTCGAGGCCCCGTCGATGCGGGCGGCCTCGGACAGGTCGTTCGGCATGGAGGCGAAGTGCGCCCGCATCCAGATCACCGAGAACGGCATGAACAGCCCCAGCAGCGGCAGGATGATCGCCCACCGGGTGTTGAGGATCCCCATGTCGCGCACCTGGTAGTACAGCGGCGTGATGATGCCCTCGAACGGCAGCGTCAGACCGAGCACGAACGCGAAGAACGCGACCCGGTGGCCCCACACCTTGAGGTGGCCGAACGCGAATCCGGCCATGGTGCCCATGATCAGCGCGAGCGGTACGACGCCGAGCACGATGAGGCCGCTGGACCACAGCAGGGCCCCCATGTTGGCGGCGGTGAACGCCTTGCCGAAGTTGCCCCACTGCGGGTCGTCCGGCCACTCCACCCCGGACGGGTAGGTGCCCGACGGGTGCAGCGCGGTGACGAACAGGCTGATGAACGGCACGATGGTGAAGGCCATCAACAGGACCAGCAGGATGCGGCCGGTCCAGGCCTCGCCGCGGGTGACGATCATTTCGTGTTGTCCTTGGCCAGCCGCTGGATGGGCACGATCACCACGAGCACCAGCACGACGAGCGCGACCGCCAGGGCGGACGCCTCACCGATCCGGCGGTCGGAGAACGCGGAGTAGAAGATCTGCAGGCCCGGCACCATCGTCCGGTTGCCCGGCCCACCCTGGGTGGAGATGTAGATGATGTCGAAGCTGGCCAGTGCGGCGATCACGGTGAGCGTGATGCAGACGCTGATCTCGGCCCGCAGGTTGGGCAGCGTGATCGAGAAGAACTCCCGCACCGAGCCGGCGCCGTCGATCCGCGCCGCCTCGTACTGACCGGGGTCGATCTTGCTCATCCCGGCCAGCAGCAGCAGCGTGCACAGGCCCAGCAGCACCCACGCGCCGATGATGCCGACGGCGGGCAGTGCGGTGTCGAAGTCACCCAGCCAGGCGCGGGTCACCCCGTCCAGGCCCACCAGTCCGAGCAGCTGGTTGACCAGACCCTTGGACGACAGCAACCAGGTCCAGATGATGCCGGCCGAGACGAGCGGGATGACCTGCGGCAGGAACAGCACCGTGCGGGCCACCACCGCGAGCCGGCTCTGCGCGATGCGGCGGATGGTGGCCGCGACCAGCAGGCCGAGGAACACCGGGATGAAGCTGAAGAACACGATCAGCTTGAACGCGTTGAGGATCGAGCCGTACAGCTGCGGGTCCTCGAAGACCCGGCGGTAGTTGTCCAGCCCCACGAAGGTCGACGCCCCGATGCCGTTCCACTTGTAGAACGAGTACTGGAACGTCAGCAGCAGCGGGCGGAGCACGAAGACGGCGTACACCAGCACGGCCGGGGCGGCGAAGAGCCACCCCAGCAGCACGCCGGGGCGGGGGCGCCGGAGTGGGCGGGGCGCACCGGGGGGGGGGGGCGGCCGG
>JBQGEH010000418.1:0-1782 GCA_052039515.1 Nakamurella sp.
GAACCCGCCGAGCGAGCGGGCCTCGAAGTCCCCGAACAGGGAGATCAGATTGAGCACGATGCCGGCGGCGACCGCGATGGTCAGGATCCGGGCGTCCTTGCCGCCCATCGCGGCCACGCCGCCCCAGATCAGCACCCCGCCCACCGCCAGTAGGACGATGTCGATGAAGGTGAAGAAGCCGCCGAGGTTGACCATCGACCCGCCGACGACGGCGGCGAGACCCCCGAGGATGTAGATGCCACCGGCGACGAAGGCCAGCACCGCGGCCGCGGTGACCATGCCCGGCCGACGGTCCGGAGCGCCGTAGGGAGCGGGCGGCATCTGCCCGTACCCCTGGACGGGCTGGCCGTACGGCTGCTGCCCGTAGCCCTGCTGGCCGTATGCGGGCTGTTGTCCGTACCCCGATTGTCCGTAGCCCGACTGGCCGTAGGCCGGCGGGGCCGGCTGCGACGGCGGATAGGACGGCTGCTGCTGGGGGTAGCCGGGGGGCGGGGCGTCGCCGGACGGCTGTTGCGGGTGGTACGGCTCTGACATCGCTGGCCCCTTCGTCGGATGGGTGAGATCGGCCTTCCGTGAGGAGGTTAACCGTGGGACGCCCGTGACAAACGGTGTTCGGGGCAGCTCACGGGAGCAGTGACGGCGGGGCCGGTAGCTCCCATCGTGGCCGGCGGACGGTGGTCGTCCGATCCGAGTTCGCCCTCGCCGCGAGGACGAGCAGACCCACGATGACGGCGGGCACGATCAACCCCAGCACGCTCCACGCCGTCACCGGCGCGAACCAGGGGACCAGGGGGAGTGCGGCGGTGGCGACCGCGGCGGCCACCAACGGGAGGATCCGTCGGCGCACGATGGCCAGCACTCCGCCGACGACCAGTCCGATCGCCAGGACGAGATGAGCCCCGGCCTCCACGCGGAGTTCGCGTACCGGCACGCCGGGTCCACTGCCCGTGGACAGAGCGACGAGATCCAGAGCGGCGAGAACCAGCGGGCCGGCGGCCGCGAAGGCCGTCATCGCCGCAGCGCGCGCGGCGTCGGGTGCGCGCGGCGGAACGGCGACCGTCATCCGTGACGACGGCCCGTCGGACCACCGCGGTCGGGTCACGTACAACAGGGTCAACGTCACCACCGGGCCGACGACCCGGAGGGACAGTGACAGCGGGAGCGCCTCCGCCCCGGCCGCCGCCCACCGCGTCAGGAACCCGGCGGTGTTGATCACCACGCCGATCAGGGCGGCCGCGGTCAGCAGCGCCGCCGACCCGCCCCGCAGCAGCCGGACCGCGCCCGCGATCAGGAGGATCGAGCCCACCGTGCCGGGCGTCAGCGCCAGCCAGGCCGGGACCGACACCGGTATCTGCCAGGCCCCGGTCAACCCCGCCGCCGCGGTACCGAGAGCGGTGGCGATGGCAGCGAACTGCAGGTCGGCGGACTTCCCGGTGACCTCCGGTGGCAACGGCGCGGGTGGGCGGTGCCACCACGCGCGCATCGCAGGTGTCGCGACCACCGCCGGCACCCAGCTCCAGAGCAGGGCCGGCATCCACCAGCGGATGTCGACGAGGATTCCGGCTACGGCGGCCAGCATCGCCGCGGTCCCGCAGATCGCTGCGGCGAGCGTCGGCGACCGGCGGAACCACAGCCGGTGGCCGCCGATCGCCGTGGCCACCGGCAGGATGAGCAGACCCGTCGAGAAGAGCAGTGTGACCGGGCCTCCGAACGTGGCGAGCGGCGTCAGCGCGACGACGGTGCCGGTCATCACGATCGCGGTGAGCAGGCAGATGGCGACCG
>JBQGEH010000419.1:0-10800 GCA_052039515.1 Nakamurella sp.
GCCGTCGGCGAGGTGCAGGTCGATGTGCGCGCCGGCCGTGAACGGCGGCAGCGCGCCGGCCGGGGGCCGCAGCTCGAGCAGCCGGACGTCCTGCGCGACGGTCGCGACGGACACGATCCGGACGCTGATCGTCCGGGCCTCGGACGGCGCGTCCGGCAGGACCAGGACGACCTGGTCGTCGACGGTGGTGTGCACCGGGAACGTCTCGGCGCGGAACGGCCCGGGGGCGCGTGCGCCGTCGGCGGGCTCCACCCGCACCGGGTAGGTCCGGACCCGGGTGCGGGCCGGTTCGCACCAGGACCGTCCGGTGGTGACGTCGAACTCCCAGCCGTGCCACGGGCAGCGGACCAGCTCACCGCCGCGGCTCCAGGTGTAGCGGCCGGGTTCGTCGGACTCGAGCAGTCCGACGAGGTCGCCGCGGGCCAGGCTGCCGCCCTGATGCGGGCAGCGGTCCAGCAGCGCCGAGAACGTCCCGTCGACGTTGAAGACGGTGATCGCCCGGCCGTCGACGACGACGCGCCGCCGCGCACCGGGCGGGATGTCGGCCACCCGGCCGACCACGTGGGTCGCCCTCCTCACGCCAGCCGGTAGACGGTCCGGGCGTTGCCGGCGAGGATCGCCGACAGCGTCGCCGCCGGCAGCGGCACCGTGAAGGCGTGGCGGGGGTCGTCGTTGTCCCAGTGCGGGTAGTCCGAGGAGAACAGCAACCGGTCGTGCCCGACCCACTCCAGGACGTCGAGCAGGTCCGCCGGCCGTTCGGGTTCCTCGATCGGCTGGGTGGTGAACCAGACGTTGCGCCGCAGGTACTCCGAGGGCCGCATCGACAGGTGCGGCAGCTCCCGGCGCTGCCGTTCCCACACGGTGTCCAGGTGCCAGGCCAGCGACGGCGCGAAGGCGAAACTGCTCTCGATGGCCACGAACCGCAGGTCCGGGAACGCCTCGAACACCCCGCTGAAGACCAGGTTGACCAGCGTGGACTCGAAGGCGAGCGTGTGGCCCTGATGCTCCTCGAGGTAGAACGACGGCCACCCGGCCGCGGACACCGGCAGCCCGCTGGTGCCGCCCGAGTGCATCCCGATGGGCAGGTCGTGCTCGACCGCGGCCGCGTACAGCGGCCAGTAGCGCCGGCTGCCGACCGGCTCCACCGCCCGCGCGGTCAGGAAGATCTGGGCGAACGAACGGTCGTCGGCGCGGCGGTCGATCTCCCGCAGGGCGGCGTCGGTGTCGTGCGCGGGAATCACCAGCGACGCCTTCAGGCGCGGTTCCGGCTCCGTCCACTCGGCGAGCTGCCAGTCGTTGGCGGCGCTGCACAGGGCCACCGCGAGATCCGGGTTCCGCTCGTCGCGGGTGTTCGGATAGAGCAGCTGCAGGACCCCGAACTCGATGTTGTTCGGGTTCAGGTGCTGCTCGCGCATGAACGCCAGGTCCGAGCCGGGCGGGCCTCCGGTGGGTGGCCAGGCGTCGCGGCGGGACAGCGCCGGCGCGGACTTCGGGTACATCGAGCCGCCGACGAAGGGCTGCCGGTGCAGCTGGCCGTAGTCGCGCAGGTACGCACGCCACCGGGTGGACAGGTAGGGGTCGAAGGCGTCCGGGGTGGCGAGCATCGGGTGGATGTCGCAGTCGACGACCGGCATGGCGTCGATCTCGGCGGCGGTCGCAGGTCGCGCGGCGGTCACGGGGTGACCGCCAGTCGGGGGTAGGTGCGGAGCGGGTTGTCGTGCTTCATCTTCGCCACCAGTGCGGCCGGCACCGCGGCGGGCACGACGTCGTCGCCGTCGAAGTGGTCGTGCGGGAAGTCGGTGGCGAACAGCAGCACCTCGTCGGAGCCGATCTGCTCCAGGCAGGTGGCCAGGGCGGACGGTGGCGCCGCCCGCTCGATCGGTTGGGCGGTCACCCGGACATGCCGGCGGAAGACGGCCGACGGCTTTTCCCGCACCCAGGGCACCTCCATCCGCAGGCCTTTCCACGTCTTGTCGGCCCGCCACAGGAAGCTGGGGATCCAGGTCACGCCGGCCTCCATCAGCACCACGGTGAGCGTGGGGAACTTCGTGAACACGCCTTCGGCGATCATGCTGAGCATCTGCTGCTGACAGGTCAGCGTCTGCTGCGCGTACTCCTCGGCCGTCGTCGCGGGCCAGCCGTTCGGGGTGGGCGGCCGGTGTCCGAGCGAGCCCGCGTGCACGCCGATCGGGAGGCGGTGGCGCTCGGCGGCCTCGTAGATCGGCCACCAGCTGCGGCGGCCGAGCAGTTCGTGGGACCCGGCCATCAGCAGCACCTGCACGAAGCGGGGGTCGGCGGCGCGTTTCTCGATCTCGGCGACGGCGATGTCGGGATTGCGGGCGTGCACGACGATCGAGGCGCGCAGCCGCGGTTCGCGGTCCAGCCATTCGGCGGCGATCCAGCTGTTGACCGCGCCGACCAGCGCGCCGCCGAGGTCCTCGCTGAACATCGCCTGCGCCCCGTGCAGGCAGTTCAGGACGGCGATGTCGGTGCCGAAACGGTCGAGCATGCCGCGGACGGTGTCCAGGTCCCCGCCCGGGATCCCGTCCGGTCCCCGCCACTCCGGGCGGGCGGAGAACGGGCGCCGCGGCGGGTAGGACGTCAGATCCATCGCGTCGATACCGCGGGTCACCACGGCCTCCCGCCAGTGGTCGTCCAGGTACGGTAGCAGCGGCGCCGTGCCGCGGCCGTCGATGTGGACGTCGCAGTCCACCTGCAGGGGCATGTCTCCTCCGAGCCGGACGTCGTCGTCCGCGGCACCGTTCACGGTTTTGCTTGCCGATCGGCAAGCAAGTGATCGGTCGAGTATGGCACGGGGGCGGGAGACGTGTCGACGGAGGGGTGGAGGCGCCGCGACAGCGCCCCCACCTCGGCGGTCAGCCCTGCTGGTGCACCAGCACGGTCAGCGCGACCCGCGATCGCACCCCGAGCTTGGCGAAGGCGCTCTTCAGGTGCGAGTCCACGGTGTGCTTGGACAGGAACAGCTTCTCGGCGATCTGCCGGTTGGTCAGACCCTGCACGACGAGGTCCACCACCCGCTGCTCGCTGCCGGGCAGGGTCCGCCAGTCCACCGGGATTGGGAGCACGGTCGCGTCGGGGGTGCGCCGGACGACCGGTCCGCGGTGCTGACGACCCGCCGCACGGACGTCGGACCCGACCGCGGTGGGGTCGGCGACAACGGGGACGACCGGGGTGGCGAGCAGGCCGGCCAGCTCGTAGCGCGACCCGACGTCGAGCTTGCGCAGCACCCGCGAGCTGTACCAGCGGACGGTGACCTCGCTGAGGTTCAGTCGCTGGGCGATCTCCTTGACCGCGTGGCCGTCGATGAGCGCCACCGCGACGTCGTGTTCACGCGGCGTCAATCCGGCCAGCCGGGCATCCACCGGCACGTCGACCGGCGGGGTCCGCAGGAACGCGACCAGCTCGCCGACGTGCGCCCGGGACAGACCCGGCTCGCCGCGCAGGGCGCCACGGACGGACCGGAGCAGGACGTCCGGCGCCAGCTCGACGCTCAACCAACCGTCCGCGCCGGCGGTCAGCGCTTCCATCAGCGCCTTGCCGTTGATCAGATCGGGGGCCGACAGCACGACCACGCAGCGGGCGGAGCGGGCGGCGCGCCAGCGGCCGACCCAGGCGGCGGGATCATCGGCGGCCGTCACCACCAGGAGGGCGACGTCGACCGCTCCTTCCGACGGCAGCGCGGCGTCCGGGGAGAGGGCGGAGACGACGGCATCGTCGTCCAGGGCCGGATCGAGCAACCGGCGGCCCGCCTCGACGTCGTGGCCGACCACGACGATCCGCGTGGGCGCGACGAGGTCGAGTTCCAGCGGCGGCAGCGGGACGAGATTGAGGATGGCGCGCGGACTGAGCGGGCGGGGGGACGCGTCGTCGGTGACGGCGGAGAACTGCACGAAGACCCCTCAACGGTGGGTAGGTGAGCCGAGGTGACGCCTCCGGGGGGAGCCCCGCGCTCCGATCCCGCTGTTGCAGCGTTCGGATGAATCCTAAACGCACGGAGGCACTCAAATGAGAGTGAAATTGATCTCGATCGGACTGGATGTGCTCGTCTGTCCGAAATCTTCTTACTGAGGGTCACGAAGCTCCACGATCGGGCATCACCCTCGCGACATCCATCACGAACGATGAGCCGCCGAACGGGGAGCCGTCGAGTGCGGGTTGCGCGCGTAAACGAGTGTCCGGGGCTGCGCGAAGTTCGCGGCTCCGTCAGCCCTCACTCGGTAGGAGCAGCGCAGCGACGTCCTCGTGGCCGAAGTGACGGGCCCAGTCCGCCGGCGTCGCGTCGAACCGGCGATCCCGGGGGGCCGGATCGGCGCCCAGTTCCAGGAGCAGCCTGACCAGCGCGGCGTCACCGTCGCCGGCCGCGTGGTGCAGGGCCGTCTCCCATCCCTCCTCGACCGGGGTGTCTCCCCGGCCCCGGGCATCCGGATCGAAGCCGAGCCCGGCCAGCAGCCGGACCGCACCCGGACGGTGCCGCGCCGCGGCCCACACGATCAGGCCCGGTCGACGGCGGCGGGCCTGCACGACGACCTCCGGATCGACGTCCCGGACCGCGGCCACGTCCTCCGCCATCACCGCGGCGACCAGGGCGTCGACGGCGTCCAGTGCGGGCTCGGGCGCGCCGGCCGCCCGTAGCAGCCCGGCGATCTCCGTCTCGCCGGCGAGCAGAGCCGCGGTCAGCGGCGCCCGTCCGTGCCACGGCGTGGTGACGTCGGCACCGTGGGCCAGCAGCAGCCGTACCCGCCGGACCATGCCGTGGTCGACCGCCCACTGCAGCTGGCCCTGCAGCAGTGCCGGTGGGCTGTCGACGGCGGTGCCGAGCCGGTGCCGCCACGGGCCGCCGTGGCCGCGACCGAGACCGTGCTCCAGCAGCAGCTCCAGGTGCCCGTCGTCGTCGGTGAACATGCGGTTGTAGAGGGCCTGGCCGTCGTTCGGGTCGGCCCCGGCGGTCAGCAGCACCCGGGTCAGCTCGAGACCGCCCGGATGCTCGGCCGGTGCGTCGGTACCGCCCTCGCCCTGGCCGAGCACCCCGGTCAGCACGGTGAAGGGCGGCGGCCGGCCGTCCCAGAGGTAGCCCTCGTCCGGGTCCGCGCCGGCGTCGAGGAGGCGTCGGGCGAGCTCCCGCACGGTGTCGGCGGACGCCTCGGTCGGCACCCGGGAGTAGGCGAGGTGGTACAGCGGCGTCCAGCGCTGCGGCCCGCCGCGGCGGGTCGCCAGACCGGGGTCACGGGCCAGGTGCCGCGCGACCGCGGCCGGATCGACGGCGGCCGCGGCCGCCCACACCGACCGGTCCACCAGTGCCGGGTCGACGTCCAGCAGGGCTCGGGCCTGCCGGAAGCGGTCGGCGTCGTCGGTCCGGAACCGTGACGCGGCCAGCCGGCAGAACCGGTCGGCCGTAGGCTCGTCGTCCGGATCCGGCCCGTCGTCCCAGCGCAGGTCGGCGATCGTGGCGAACCAGTGCCGGGCGTCCGCCCAGTCGGCGAAGCCGTGCTCCCGGGCGACCACCTCGTGGGCGAGCTCCAGCGTCAGTGGCTCCGGGTCCGGGTCGTCCGGCTGGAGGTCGTGGCGCGCCAGTAACGCGAGCGCCGCCGGATCGTGCTCGCGCACCGCCGTCTGCAGCCGGCGGGCCTCGTGGCGCAGGGTGCCCAGCGTGGCGTGGTCGGGGAGCGACAGGGTCGTCACGGCACCTCCCGGGAGCGTCGGGGCCGGTCCGTCGATGGGGGCCGTCTCCACGCTACGCGCCGGGGCCCGGCGTCCGGCCGACTAGAGTCGACCCCCGTGACCGACCCCCGTACCGCCGTGGACGCCCTGCTCACACGGCATCCGGTGGTCGTCGAGCTGGGGGAGCGGTTCGCCGCCGCCGGGCACCGGCTGTACCTCGTCGGCGGGCCGGTCCGGGACGCGCTGCTCGGCCGCGAGGTCGCCGATCTCGACTTCACCACCGACGCCCGGCCGGAGCAGGTGCTCCGAATCGTGGACGGCTGGGCCGAGGCGATCTGGGACATGGGCATCGCGTTCGGCACGGTCGGCGTCGGTCGTCGGGGCGCGACGCTGGAGATCACCACCTTCCGGGCCGACGCCTACGACGGCGACTCCCGCAACCCCACGGTCAGCTACTCCGACACCGTCGAGGAGGACCTGGTCCGCCGCGACTTCGCGATCAACGCGATGGCGGTGTCGCTGCCCGACGGGGAGCTGATCGACCCGCACGACGGCCGCGCCCAGCTGGCGGCCGGCGTCCTGGACACTCCGGCGGCGCCGGAGACGTCCTTCCGGGACGACCCGCTGCGGATGCTGCGCGCCGCCCGCTTCGCGTCCCAGCTCGGTGTCGAGCCGGCGCCCCGGGTGCGAGAGGCGATGACCGCGATGGCCGGCGAGCTGCGCCGGATCACCGCCGAGCGGGTCCAGGCGGAGTTGTCCAAGCTGCTGCTCGGCCGGCACCCGCGGCTCGGACTGACCCTGCTCACCGACACCGGGCTGGCCGACGTCGTCCTGCCGGAGCTGCCGGCGCTGCGCCTGGAGCGCGACGAGCACCACCAGCACAAGGACGTCTACGAACACTCGCTGACCGTCCTGGAGCGGGCCATCGCGTTCGAGCCGGACGGCCCGGATCTGACGCTGCGGCTGGCGGCGCTGCTGCACGACATCGGCAAACCGGCCACCCGGCGCTTCGAGTCCGGCGGCGGGGTCAGCTTCCACCACCACGAGGTCGTCGGGGCCAAACTCGTCCGCAAGCGGATGAAGGCGCTGAAGTTCGCGAGGCAGATCACCGAGGACGTCGCCACCCTGACGTTCCTGCACCTGCGCTTCCACGGGTACGGCGGCGGCGCCTGGACCGACTCGGCGGTGCGCCGCTACGTCACCGACGCGGGACCGCTGCTGCCGAGGCTGAACCTGCTGGTGCGGGCGGACTGCACCACCCGCAACCGGCGCCGCGAACTCGCCCTGCAGAAGTCCTACGACCAGCTCGAGGAGCGGATCACCGCGCTGGCCGCCGCCGAGGACCTCGCCCGGGTGCGGCCCGACCTCGACGGCAACGCGATCATGGAGCTGCTCGGCGTGCCGCCGGGGCGCATCGTCGGACAGGCCTGGAAGCACCTCAGGGAGCTGCGGCTGGAACGCGGACCGATGACGCGCGACGAGGCCGAGGCGGAGCTGTTCAAGTGGGCGCTGGAGCGGGGGCTGGTCGACAAGGACGGAAACCCGGTGCCGCCCCCGGAGCCCGCCGCTCACGGCGCGAAGGAAAGCGCACCGGCCACCGACTGATTCAGACGCCGGAGGCTGCGTTGTCCCGGAGGTACTCGCGCAGGTAGGGCAGCGTGAACTCGACGTATCCGCGACGGGGCGAATGGATCAGTTCGGCCGAGATGAGCCGGAGCCGGTATTGACCGGCGTAGTTGCCGTCGACGCCGAGCCGCGCCTGGATGTCCGCGAGCCGCGAGGGGCCGTCATCCTGGGACATCGCCAGCAGGAAGGACCTGTCGATGTCGGAGGTTGCCTTGAGGGCAGGCTCGTGCACCAGCGATCCGAGCCGCCGTCGTGCTCTGAGCACACCCTCGACGGCGTCGGACTCGGTGATCTGCGGTACGTCGGGATGCAGCCGCCAGGTCTGAGCACCCACGAGCTGCAGCATGAACGGGTACCCGCTGGCTCCGTCCACCAGAACTTCCAGCGCGGCGTCGTCGACGCTACGACCCGCTGCCTGGATCGGTTCCCGGAACCCCCGCAGCACGTCCGCCCGTGCCACTGAGCCCAGCGGATGACGCTCGGCGCGGCGGAGGAAAGTGAGCACGTCGTCGTTGACGACATCGCTGACACTCGCAGACAGCCCGGCGCCGACGAACGCGAGCTCGCGACCCTCTCGGAAAGCGTGTTGAACGGTGGTGGCCAGCTCTCGGAGCTCGTCGATCTGGTTCCGGTGGATTTCGTCCAGCGTGATCAGCACTCCGGTGCCGTGTTCGGCGAGCAGATCGGTCAGCAGGTCGAGCTGGTTGCGCAGGCCGGCCGTGACGACATGCTTTTCGAGGGTGTCCCAGTCGACCCGGCCGACATTGAACGGCACTGTCAGACCTTTCATGCGCCGCTGCACCGCAGCCGGATCGAAGTCGCGCAGCAACTGCGGCAGGTGCTGTTGAGACATCCGTCCGATGAAGCCCCTGGTGGCCGTTTCGCTGATCACCAGCCAGCCGCGTTCGCGCGCGAGTGCCTCGACCGCGTTCAGCATCACCGTTTTCCCGGCACCGCGGGCTCCGGTGTAGAGCGTCGCACGCCCTGCCGCCCCGGGACCGTCGTCCAGCGCGTCGGCGAATTCCTCGAGGATCGTCTCCCGACCGACGAGCAGTGGTGGACTGACGCCGAAGCTGGCGTGGAACGGGTTGGGCATACGACGAACCCTACGCCTGCAGCTTTAGTGTCTTTTAGTCTTTTTAGTGATCGCTATTCAGCGTCGCGCAGACCGCATCGCCAGGCGCATCACCGTCACGGAGCCTTGGTGACGTGCTGTTCGGTGGCCGCAGACGCTGAGCCATGCGACAGCCGGGCGTGACCGCTGCCCTCCCGGACCGAGGCTTCGGGGTCGACCACCGTCGGGTGCTTGGCGAACCGCTGCATGGCCAGCCGGAACCCGATCGCGGTCAGCACGTACACCACGCCGAGCGAGATGATCAGCCCGGTCCCGGTGCTGCGTCCGCCCAGGACGGCCGCGCCGACCACGAACGCCAGCACGTACAGCACGTTGTTGGTGGTGTCGTACAGCGCGTAGACGCGGCCGATGTGGGCGTCGTCGGAGTCGGACTGCACGAGCGCGTCGGCGCAGATCTTGGTCGACTGGTAGGCGAAGCCGAGCAGGAACGCGATGGCCATCGCCGTCGCCGGGTCGATGTGCACCGCTCCCACGAAGCTCACCACGCCGGCGCCGACGAGCACGGCGGTCACCCAGGCGGTCCGTCCCCAGCGGGCCACCGCGGGCGCGGTGATCAGCGCGGCGACGAACACCCCGGCGGCTCCGAACCCGAGCACCTGCACGATGCCCGCGGCACCCGCCCGGAAGAAGCCGTGCGGCTTGAAGTGGCTCTGGAACAGCACCAGCACGAGCAGCGTGGCCAGCCCGAAGCAGAACCGGACCAGCATCACCATGGTCACCGCGACAGCCACCCGCGGCCTGGACCGCATGTGCTGGAAACCCGCCGACAGGCCGCCGAGGATCGCCTTGAACGTCTGGGCCGGCTCGTCGGTCTCGTCCGGACCGAGGGCCCGGCGCCCGAACCGCATCGCGACCAACGCGGCGACCGCGTAGAACGGCACCACGCACAGCGTGATGACGGCCAGCGACATGTCGCTCTTGCCGATCAACGCACCGGCCCCGAACGCCGCCGCGCCGCCGATCGCGGTGCTGACCGCGCCGGCGGTGGCGGCGAGGGAGTTCGCGCCGACGAGGGAGTCGGAGGCGACGCAGTGCGGCATCGCCGCCGACAGACCGGAGCCGATGAACCGGCCGGCCCCGAGCACCAGCAGCGCGGTGCTGAACTCCAGCCACAGTGGAGCGCCGGCGGCGATCTCGGCGGCGACGGCGATGACGAACAGACACCGCAGCGCGTTCGCCCAGACCAGCACCTGACGCCGGCTCCAGCGATCCAGCAGCGATCCCACGAACGGCCCGATGACGGAGTACGGCAGCAGCATCACGGCGAAGCCGGTGGCCAGCTGCATGGGGTTCGCGGCCCGCTCGGGGCTGAACAGCACAGCGCCGACGAGCGCCCCCTGGAAGGCGCCGTCACCGAAGGAGTTGATGATCCGGACGAGGACGAGCAGCCGCAGCCGACCCACCCGCAGCAGTCCACGGAGCCCGTGGACCGACGGCGGTGCAGTCGTCGGCACGGAGGTCACCCTGAAACGGTACCCGCGGCCGACAACGGGCACAGAGGTCCGCCCGTGTGAACTCTGTGTGCACGTCATCCACGCAGCGTCACCAGATTCTGTGCGCGGGCCGGTCGCGAGGACCCGCCGCGCGGGTACACGAGAAAGCAGGCCCGCCGCCGCGGTCCCGGTCACCGGGCCGGGCCCGTCGAGCCGGGACCAGGCACGTCGATGACACGAGGAGATGCGATCCGGCCATGAGCACGGACGACGATTTCGCCGCGCAGCTGCGCACCGGCGCGCTGCTCGTCGCGACCCCGGACCTGACCGGTCCGACCTTCGCCCGGACGGTCATCTACCTCGTGTCCCACGGCGACGGGGGCAGCCTCGGCGTCGTGCTGAACCGCCCCAGCGAGGTCCCGGTGCACAACGTGCTGCCGCAGTGGAACGCGCTCGCTGCCAAGTCGCAGGTCGTCTTCGTCGGCGGCCCGATGCGCCCGGACGCCGCCATGTGCGTGGGGGTGGCGGTCTCCGGCCGGCGGCTGGGCGGGCTGTCGGGCGTCGCGCCGATCCGGGGGCCGGTGTGCCTGGTGGACACCGACGCCGAACCCGACGACCTGGCCCCGTCGCTGCGCGGGATCCGGCTGTTCGGTGGCCACGCCGGATGGGCGCCCGGCCAGCTCGAGGACGAGGTCGAGCGGGGGTCCTGGT
Organism: Nakamurella sp.; assembly: GCA_052039515.1. Taxonomy (GTDB): domain Bacteria; phylum Actinomycetota; class Actinomycetes; order Mycobacteriales; family Nakamurellaceae; genus Nakamurella. The sequence continues at coordinate 10,585 of JBQGEH010000419.1, forward strand.
ACGTCGTCCCGGGGTTGCCGGACGACATCCTCGCGCCGCCCTCGGTGGATCTGTGGTTCGCGGTGATGCGTCGCCAGCCGTTCCCGCTGGCTTGGCAGGCCTGGCACCCGGGCGACCTCGCCCGCAACTGACGGGACCGGAGCGGGTACACCCGCTGGTGAGCTGAGACCACCGGCCCCCGACCGTCCCGGGAGCCCGATGTCCCACCGATCCGTT
>JBQGEH010000420.1:0-1653 GCA_052039515.1 Nakamurella sp.
CCGCAGCCTGGTGGCCGACGTCAGCAGCACCCTCGACGGCGTGGAGGTGAACCGATGAGCCTGCTCCCCGGGATCCGCCCGGACCGGTCCGGCGCCCGCACCGTGGTCGGCACCGTGGTCCGCACGGCGGACGGCAGGGTCGGCGCTGACGGCGCCGACAGCCCGCCGCGGGCCACCTTCGCCGAGCTGCTGGTGGAGAAGATCGCCCGGCGCACCGGTCCGGACCGGCGCGGCTTCCTGCGCGGGTCGGCGCTGGTCGGCGCGGCGGTCGTGGCCACCCCGGTCGCGTTCGTCACCAGGCCCGGGACGGCCTACGCCGCCGTCTGCGGCCGCCACGCCAGCTGCTCCAGCGGGTACACGGTGTTCTGCTGCACCATCAACGGCGGCAAGAACTCCTGCCCGCCGAACTCGTTCGTCGCCGGCTGGTGGAAGGCCGACAACGCCTCCTACTGCGGTGGCGCCGCCCGGTACTACATCGACTGCAACGCCTACCGGAACAACAACACCTTCCGCTGCCGCTGCAACAGCGACCCCGGCACCTGCGACAACCGCCTGGTCGCCTGCAACCAGTTCCGGTACGGCCAGTGCAACACCCAGGTGCCGTACTCGGCCACCGGCCCGGTCGTCTGTCGGCTGGTCTCGTGCACCCCGCCCTGGCGCGAGTACGCCGGGGTCTGCAGCAGCAGCAGCCGCACCGACAACAACACCACCAGCCACTCCGCGCCGTGCCTGACGGCGCCGCCGAAGCCCGCCCCGCGAAAGGTCCCTCTCATGTTCGTCACGTACTACGGCTCCACCGGCGCCCGCCTGGTCACCGGCGACCGCGTCGCCTCGATCACCCGCGCGATGCTGGAGAAGATGACCGCCGCGGGCGTCCCGCTCGTGCCGCTCACCAACGCCGAGGTCGAGCTGCTCGCCGGCCAGCTGGTCGCCGAGGACTGAGCCCGTGCCCGAGCTCGTCCTGGCCGCCGTCGCGGTGGCCGTGGTCGCCGCCCTGCGCGGCACCTGGTCGCCGTGCGGGCTGTCGATGCTGTCCTCGCTCACCCCGGTCGGCGAGCGCGCCCGCGGCCACCGGTACGGGCTGACCTGCGCCTGGTTCGTCGCCGGCTCCACCCTCGGTGGGGCCGCGCTCGGCGGCGTCGCGGCGCTCGGGGCGTGGGCGCTCGCGCCCCTGCCGGACGGTGCGGCGCCGTGGCTGGCCGGGCTCGGGGCCCTCGCCGCCGTCGTCTGCCTGGCCAGCGACTCCCGGGTCGGGCCGGTGCGGCTGCCGCTGCTGCCGCGGCAGGTCGACGAGGCCTGGCTGGACGTCTACCGCCGCTGGATCTACGCGGCCGGGTTCGGTGTCCAGATCGGTGCCGGCTTCACCACCTACGTGATGACGGCCGCCAACTACCTGGTGGTCGCGCTCGCCGTGCTGTCCGGGTCGCCGGCGTGGGCGGTCGCCACCGGCCTGGTGTTCGGCGTCGTGCGTGGCCTGGTCGTCACCGTCGGCGCGTACGCGTCCACCCCCGCCCGGCTGCGCGACCTGCACCGGGTGCTGGAGCGCAACGCCACCACCTCGCTGCGGGTGGTCGTCGCCGTCCAGGCCGTCGTCGCGGTCGCGCTGGCGGCCGTCGCGGGTGGTGCCCTCGCGGCCGGTGCCGCGGCCGCGGC
>JBQGEH010000421.1:0-1728 GCA_052039515.1 Nakamurella sp.
CCGACAACAACGGCAACGGGCGTCAGGACGACGGCGAGCCGTCGGTCCCCGGGGTGCTCGTCACGCTGCGAGACGGCTCGGGCAACCCGGTCACCGACCTCAACGGTCAGCCGGTGCCGCCGGTGCGCACGGATGAGAACGGGCGGTACGTCTTCGACAACCTCCCGCCGGGACCCTACACGGTCGCGTTCACCGAGACGCCTCCCGGCTTCCTCTTCACGACGCCGCGTCAAGGTGACGCCCCCGGCGACTCCACTCCGGACCCGAACGGCATCACCCCGCCCTTCGAGGTCGGACCGGGGCGCGACAACACGACCCCCGCCGAGGACGACGACGGCGTGACAGAGCCTCGGAGCATCGACCCCACCATCGACGCGGGAATCCTTCAAGTGCTCGCCTTCTGTGACTTCGTCTGGGTCGATTCCGACCGCAACGGCAGGCAGGATCTCAACGAGGCTCCTGTCGCCGGTGTCACCGTGACGCTGGTCACCCCCGACGGCTCGCCGGCGGTCGACGCGAACGGCACACCGGTGCCCTCCGTGAAGACCGACGCCAACGGTCACTACGTGTTCGACAACCTGCGTCCCGGCGACTACCGGGTCCGGTTCACCGACCTGCCCGCGGGCTTCCTGCCGCCCAGCCCGGCGGCGCCCGGCGTCTCGCCGGCGGCGGACTCCAACCCCGACGCCTCCGGCCTCACCCCGGTGTTCACGCTCTCCGGGGCGGGCACCGACACGCGGCCGGTCACTGCGGCGGACGGGACGACCCGCGCCGTGCGGATCAACCCGACCATCGACCTCGGTATCGCGCAGCAGCTGTACGCCGTGTCGGACTTCGTCTGGTACGACGCCAACCGCAACGGTCGGCAGGATGCCGGCGAGAAGCCAGCGCCCGGCGTCACCGTGACGCTCTTCACCGCCGACGGCACGCCGGCTCTCGACTGGAAGGGCGCCCCGGTGCCGGCGGTGAAGACCGACGCGACCGGACGCTACCTGTTCGACGGTCTGCCGCCCGGCAGCTACTACGTGCAGTTCTCGGGAGTTCCTCGCGGGTTCGAGTTCACCCGTCAGGGCGGCGGAGGCGGCGACGACTCCAACCCGAACCGGGCCGGGCGCAGCCCCGTGTTCACCCTCGGTCCCGGCGCCACCGACATGCGTCTCGTGGTCGGCGCCGACGGCAACCTCGTCGCCTCCTTCATCAACCCGACGATCGACGCGGGTCTCGTGGAGATCGAGCCCCCGCTGCCCGCCACCGGTGGGGCGGTGCCCTGGCTCATCCTCGTGCTCAGCCTCGCGCTGATCGGCGGGGGAGCGAGCCTGCTCGTCATCCGTCGCCGACGGACCTGAACGGAACAGCCATCCACGAAGCGAAGACGCGCCGGAACCGCTGGTCCAGGGTCCTCGCGGGAATCGCTGCGGGTGCGCTCGCGGTCGGGGTGCTGACGTTCGTCACCGCCCCGGCCGCGCAGTCGGCGACGGCGACCGGAGGCACCGGCCGCTTCCTCTCCACCATCAACTGGTTCTCGTGGGGAGCGAACGGCGCGCCGCTTGCGAACAACACCACCCGCACCAACACCATCACCGTCGGCGGGCAGCAGATGGCGATCACCTGCACGATCACCGACTTGCAGGGCACGGGCGGTCTGGTCTCCTACCGGCCCGGCGACTGGCGTGGCGACGGCCTCGACGAGATGTACAACATCGGGGGGACCGGTGGGCGCAACCAGCT
>JBQGEH010000422.1:0-2990 GCA_052039515.1 Nakamurella sp.
GCCGACGACTACATCGTCAAGCCGTTCAAGCCCAAGGAGCTCACCGCGCGCATCCGGGCCCGGTTGCGGCGCACCGACGTGGCCGCGGCCGAGCGGCTGCGGGTCGCCGACATCGACATCGACGTCCCCGGCCACCAGGTCACCCGCAACGACGAGCAGATCTCGCTCACGCCGCTGGAATTCGACCTGCTGGTCGCGCTGGCCCGCAAGCCGCGGCAGGTGTTCACCCGCGAGGTGCTGCTGGAGCAGGTGTGGGGCTACCGGCACGCCGCCGACACCCGGCTGGTCAACGTCCACGTCCAGCGGCTGCGCAGCAAGATCGAACGTGACCCGGAGCGTCCCGAGGTGGTGCTGACCGTCCGCGGGGTCGGCTACAAGGCCGGCGCCCAGTAATGCCGGGCGTGCCGGGATGAGCCGGCCGTCCGCGGTGCGCACGTCCCGGGCGGCGGGCTACCGCCGCGCCGTCGTCGGACGGGCCCGGCGGCTCGGCGCCTTCCTGCTGCGGTCGCTGTCGGTCCGCGTCGTCGTGGCCACCCTGGCCCTGTCCGCGCTGGTGATGAGCGTGCTCGGGGTGGCCCTGCAGAGCCAGATCACCGGCCGGCTGCTGCAGAACAAGGTGGACGCCGCGGTCGCCGAGGTCGACGCCGCCCGGCAGTCGGCCGCCGATGCGCTGGTCGGCGCGGAGGTCGACCCCAGCCGCGTCCAGGGTCGGCTCAACCTCGCGCTGGAGCAGCTCGCCGACCCGGCGGGTGACGGCGGCTCGGCCAGTCAGGGCTCCAACGCCGGTGTGTTCGAGCCGGTCCTGATCCGCCGCCCGCTGCTCGCCGACGAGGTCAGCGCGGGCCCGGCCACCGACGTCCCCGCCGCGCTGCGCGCCCGCATCCAGGACGGCCAGCTCGCCTCCCAGTACGTCACCGTCACCCGGGACCGCGTCCAGGTCCCGGCGCTGGTCGTCGGCGCCCCGGTCAACACCCGCAACGAGAGTTACGAGCTGTACCTGATCTACCTGCTGTCCGGCGAGCAGAAGACGCTGGACCTGGTGCGCAACACGCTGCTGGTCGGCGGCTCGGTGCTGCTGCTGCTGCTCGCGCTGATCGCGGCGCTGGTCGCCTACCAGGTGGTGCGGCCGGTGCGGCAGGCGTCGGCGGCCGCGAGCCGGTTGGCCAACGGCGCGCTGGACGAACGGATGGCCGTCCGCGGCCCGGTCGAGCTCGCCCAGCTGTCCCGGTCGTTCAACGGCATGGCCGCGGCCATCAAGGCGCAGATCCGCCGGTTGGAGGAGTTCGGGCAGTTGCAGCGGCAGTTCACCTCCGACGTCTCCCACGAGCTGCGCACCCCGCTGACCACCGTCCGGATGGCCGCCGACCTGCTGCACGGCGACCGCGACGAGCTGCCCCCGCACCTGGCCCGGTCCACCGAACTGATGGTGGACGAGCTGGACCGCTTCGAGGTGCTGCTGGCCGACCTGCTGGAGATCAGCCGCTACGACGCCGGCATGGCCGAGCTCAACGCCGAGACCATCGACATCCGCTCGGCCATCGGCAGCGCCATCGCCACGGTCACCAGCATCGCCGCGCAGGCCGGGGTGCAGATCATCACGATGCTGCCCGACGAGCCCGTCCGGGCCGAGATCGACTCCCGCCGCATCGAACGGATCCTGCGCAACCTGCTGGCCAACGCGATCGACCACGCCGAGGGCCGCCCGGTGGAGGTCGAACTCGCCGCCGACGAGACCGCGGTGGCCGTCGTGGTGGCCGACTCCGGTGTCGGGCTCAAGCCCGGCGAGGCCGGTCTCGTGTTCAACCGGTTCTGGCGGGCCGACCCGTCGCGGCAGCGGCAGACCGGCGGGCCCGGGCGCGGCCTGGCCATCTCGCTGGAGGACGGCCGGCTGCACGGCGGCTGGCTGCAGGCGTTCGGCCGCCCGGGCGAGGGAGCCCGGTTCCGCCTCACGCTGCCCCGCCGGCAGGGCACGCTGCTGCTGGGATCGCCGCTGCCGCTGGACCCGGACGAGTCCGCGGCGCCGGTGGGACCGGCGTCGGTCAGCCAGTTCACCCACTCCGTCCCGGAGGAGATGCAGTTGCCGGTCCGCGCCGTCCCGGTCGCGCCGCCGGGCGACGGACTGCTCCGCGCGGCCGCGCTGTCGGCGTTGTCCAGCGGGTTCAGCTCCGGCGCCGCCGCCGATCCCGACGAGCGCCGTGGGGAGTCGACGTGAGGCGGGCGCTGGCGGTGCTCGTCGGCCTGCTGCTGGTGGTGACCGGCTGCGCGACCGTGCCGACCAGCAGCGACCCGGTGGACTACACCCAGGTCGCCGACCCCGGCACCCAGGTCCGCGACACCACCCCGGCCGACGGGCTGAGCCCGCAGGAGATCGTCCGCGGCTTCATCGCCGCCGGGGCGCGCATCGACGGCGACCTGCCGCTGGTCGCCGCCCGCTCGTACCTGACCGACGACGCCAAGGCGTCGTGGCGGCGGGACCAGGGCGGGGTGATGATCCTGTCCGTGAGCCCGCGCTACGACACCGTCGACGGCGCCGACGACGTGGTGCGGCTGTCCGGCACCACCGACGGCTACCTGACCTCCGACGGCGCGTACGTCCCGACGCCCCGGAGCGAGTTCAGCGTCGACATCGCCCTGGTCCGGGTGAACGGCGAGTGGCGCATCCCCGCCCCGCCGGAGCAGCTCATCCTGTCGGTCAGTGACTTCAACCTCGCCTTCACCCAGCGCGAGGTCTACTTCCTCAACGACTCCGGCACGGTGGTGGTGCCCGACCGACGGTGGCTGCCCAACAGCTCCCTGTCGCCGGGGACGCTGGTCAGCCGACTGGTCGACGCCGTCATCGACGGTCCCAGCGCCCCGCTGGTCGGGGCGGTGCGCAACACCCTGCAGGGCGCCCGGCCGCGGGGGACGATGGCGGCGACCGCCGACGGCGTCCTGCAGGTCGACCTGACCGGGCTGCCGTCGCTGACCACCGCCGCGGCGCGCGGCGTGGC
>JBQGEH010000423.1:0-1787 GCA_052039515.1 Nakamurella sp.
CAGGGCCGGCTGGCCGTGGATCGCCGACCCGAGGCCCGCGGCCTTACCGGCGGCGAGCGCGGCGGCCAACTCCCCGTCGCCGGGGCCCGGGATCGCGCCGCCCCAGGTGTAGGCGAGGTAGCGGGCCTGCTGTTCCAGGACGGCCGGGTAGGGCCCGAGCTGCGCCCACAGGCCGACGAAGGCGAGCCCCGGCAGGTCCGGGTGGAACGTGAAGTGCGCCAGGTCCAGTCCGGCGTCGTCGACGGTCAGGGTCCGGGTCAGGTCGTCGGACAGGAACGGCAGGTGCAGCCGGAAGCCGGTGCCCGCGATGATCGCGTCGACCTCCGTGGCGGTGCCGTCGGTGAAGGTGACCGTGGTGCCGGCGATGTCGGCGACCCACGGCCGGCAGCGGATGCGGTGCTCGGCCACCAGCGTCGGGAAGTGCTGGCAGCGGGTGGTTCCGGCGAGCCGGATGTCGGGGTGGGGAGCGGGAGCGCCGTAGCGCACCGGGTTCCCCGCGTACCGGTGCAGGAACTCCAGCAGGACGGCCTCGTTCTCGTCCGGGCTGCGGTCCTCCGCGGCGAGGGCGGCCCCCCGGGTCATCGAGTAGCTCTCGACCGGGGTGCCGGCGACGACCTTGGGGATGACCCACCGCTGCCGACGGGCGGCCACGGTCACGGTCGCACCGAGGGCCGCGAGGTCACAGGCGATCTCGAGCGCGGAGATGTTGCCGCCGGCGACGAGCACCCGCTGATCGCGGTAGCGGGTGGGGTCCTTGAAGCCGAAGGTGTGCACGACCCCGCCGGACCCCGTGAACCGGTGCAGGCCGGTGATGCGGGGGATGACCGGGTCGTTGTACCGGCCGGTCGCCACGACCACCCGGCGGAACCCGCGTTCGTGGAGACGACCGTCCGGGTCGCGCCAGCCGAGCCGGTACCCGCCGTCGGGATGCCGATCGAGAGCTGTGACGGTGAAGCCGAAGTGGGCGTCGTCGAGCAGGTCGAACCGCTGAGCGTAGGTCCGCAGGTAGTCCAGCATCTCGGTGTGCCGCGGGAACATGCCGACCTCGTCCGGGAAGTCCAGGTCGGAGAACCGGGTGACCATCCGCGCGGTGTTGGTGCGCATCCCCGCCCAGACCCCGCTGAGCGGGTTGCGGTGGTCCCACTGGCCGCCCGGGCCGTCGTGCGCCTCGAACAGCACCGGCCGCATCCCCTGCGACCGCAGCCACCGCGCCGCCACCAGCCCGCTCGGGCCGGCCCCGAGAACGGCCACCTCGTCGGACATCCGCTGACCTCCCGCGTCCCGGTCGGTGGGTGAACTCCCGCGCTCCGGGCCGGCGCGGCGCCCGGTCAGTCTGGCACCGCGGGGCGGCAGGTGGGAGAGAGCGGACGGCTCGCGGCATCCGCAGCGGCCCGGCGCCACTCCCGTTCGGGCACGACCGCTCGCCGATCGCCGTCACCACGCGCTCCGCCGAGGCCGGACGCCAGGGCGATTCACCGCCACGGGTGGTTGCCGGCAGGGTGCAGGGGAGGGGGGCGGACCTGGGTCCTCCCGCATTCGGCTCTGACGCGAGGGGTGCCCGGGCGACGACCATCGGACGTCACCGTCGCAACGCCGCCTCCGGACCATCCGTGAAACTCCTGCACCTGCGGGTCCATGGTCGACGCGGCCACCCGGGTCGACGCGGCGCGCGCCGCGGAACGCTCAGATCCCGGTGATGACCACCTTGCCGCCGCCGTTCTCGGCCAGGGTGTGCGCTCGGGCGGCTTCGGTGACGGGGACCTCGTGGTCGACGCGGGGCGTGTCGC
>JBQGEH010000424.1:0-1626 GCA_052039515.1 Nakamurella sp.
TCGGTTCACACCCTCCGGTCGGTCACGGTCACGAGCCTAAGACCGGTGCCGCGGCGCCGGCCGGGCCGGCGGCGGTCTCGACCGCCCGACGAACGGTGGGCAGCACGGCGTCGAGCGGCAGGCCGGAGCGGAAGACGACGACCGTGGTGCCGGCATCCTCGGTCACGGTCGAGGTGGCCGTCGGCGAGAACAGCGCCACCACCTCGGCCATCGCCGCGTCCACCTCCGGCAGCGGGTCGTCGGTGTCGCCGCGCAGCCACCGCCGCAGCACGTGGTTGTGGGCGGCCACCACCGCCGCGGCCATCAGCTCGGCGCGCAACGCGGCGTCCGGGACGTCACCCATCCAGTCGGCGATGAACTCGCGGAACAACCGCTGGTACGGCGCGACGCTGGCGATCTCCCGGTCGCGCAGGACCGCCACCCGGCTGGTCAGGGCGTAGCGGCGGCGGGCCCGGTCGCCCTCCCCGACGTAGTGCAGCAGCACCAGCCGGACCGCCTCGGTCACCGCGACGAGCGCGGTGCCGCTGGTGGAGGTGGACAGCCGCTGCCGGATCGCGGCGCGCAGCTGGTCGTGCGCCGGGAAGATGACGTCCTCCTTCGACCGGTAGGTACGGAAGAAGGTGGTGCGGCTGACGCTGGCCCGTTCGGCGATGTCGTCCACCGTCGTCTGCTCGTAACCCCGCTCGTCGAACAGCGCGAAGGCGGCGTCGACCAGCCGGTCGGCGACGGTCGCACGCTCGACGGCGATGGGTGGCCTCCGGTGGTCAGCGGAACGGTGGTACTGAGTGCCATGTGGGCGGTACCGGGTATTACGCTAACAGCACGGTCGCCCGGTGTGGCGGCCGTCACCGGCAGGGACGCCGATTCAGCGCGACCGGGCCGGTGGAGATCACGACGATCGGAGACGCGATGTCGGCACCAGCGGACGCGGCGGGACCCGGGGACGACCCGCGGCCGCATCCCGAGCTGCACACCACGGCCGGCAAGCTCGCCGACCTGGACCGTCGCTACGACGCCGCCGTGCACGCGGGCTCCGCCCGGGCCGTGGAACGCCAGCACGCCCGGGGCAAGAAGACCGCGCGGGAACGGCTGGACCTGCTGCTGGATCCGGGTTCGTTCGTCGAGACCGACGCGCTGGCCCGGCACCGCTCCACCACCTTCGGCATGGACGCGAACCGGCCCCCCGGGGACGGGGTGGTCACCGGCTACGGCACCGTCGACGGCCGGCCGGTGTGCGTGTTCAGCCAGGACGTCACCGTCTTCGGCGGCAGCCTCGGCGAGGTGTACGGCGAGAAGATCGTCAAGGTCATGGATCTCGCGATGCGCACCGGCTGCCCGGTGGTCGGCCTGGTGGAGGGCGGCGGGGCCCGGATCCAGGAGGGGGTGACGTCGCTCGCGCTGTACGCCGACATCTTCCTGCGCAACGTGCAGGCCTCCGGCGTGGTCCCGCAGATCTCGGTGGTGATGGGGGCGGCCGCCGGCGGTCACGTCTACTCCCCCGCCCTCACCGACTTCGTCGTCATGGTCGAGGGCACGTCCCAGATGTTCATCACCGGACCGGAAGTGGTCCGCTCGGTCACCGGTGAAGACGTCACCCTGGAGGAGCTCGGCGGCGCCCGGGTGCAC
>JBQGEH010000425.1:0-4558 GCA_052039515.1 Nakamurella sp.
GGCCATCGAGGTAGCGCAGGAAGAACGCCGTCATCAGCGCCCGGGCCACCGACTGGGTCTTGCGCTGCGGCTTGCTGCCGTACAGCGTCGACGTCCAGTGCGGGCCCTCGGCGAGCCCGAGGTGGTCGCCCTTCTTGATCGTGCGCAGCTGGACCGGGCCGGCCCACCCGCGGGCGATCAGCTCGGCGTTGCTGCGGACCGGGATGTAGTCGTCCTGCCCGCCGGCCAGGTGCAGGCCCGGGGCGAGCACCAGCCCGGCCGCGGTCACCGACGAGGGCCGGGTGTTGGCCGCGTTCACGGTGGCCACCGCGCGGAGCCGGTCGTCGTCGGCGGCGGCCAGCACCGCCGAACCGCCGCCGGTGCCGTGCCCGGCGACGCCGAGCTTGTCCGGGTCGACGCTGACCGCGCGGTCGGCGAGCCGGGAGTGGGCGACCAGCTGCAGCGCGGTGGACAGGTCCTGTCCCAGGCCCCGGTGCGAGGGGAACGGCCCCTGCTCGGTGGTCGGTGCGACCGCGACGACTCCCCACGACGCCAGGTACTTCAGCGTCCCCAGGTAGCGCGAGGCGGGCTGCAGCCAGTGGTGCCCGAAGGCGACCGCCGGCAGATCCTGCCCACTCACCGGGGCCACGATGATGCCGGGCAGCCCGGCCAGGGCGAGCTCACCGACGGCCACCCGGTACGGGCCGGGGTGGGTCACGTAGTCCCAGGTGGGCTTCTCGATGCTCGGCGAACCGGCCATGCCGCAGCCCTCGCTCTCGGTCTCGTCTCGCTGCCCGGCTGGATGCGGTGCCCTCGTAGACTAACGGCTCGCTCCCGCCGCCCCCCGCGGCCGGTCCGGCCCCGGTCCGGCGGTCCGGCGGGGATCCGACGGAGAGGGCAATCGGTGGCCGACACCTTCACCCACGAGCTGCGGCAGCTGATCCGTGCCCGGTTCCCGCTGCTGTACCTGCAGACGCCGGAGGAGACCCGGGCGCTGCAGGCCATCGTCGCCGCGCTGGCCGACCCGTCGGTGCGCCGCCGCGACGTCCACACCTGGACGGCCACCAACGGCCTGGCCCGGCTGGGCGACACCGGGGCGCCGGAGACCCGCAACCCGGGACCGGCGCTGGGCGCCGCGGCCAAGCTGGACCTCGCGTCGGTGGTGGTGTTCTTCGACCTGCACCCGTGGCTCGGTACCGCGACGCAACCGGCCGACCCGCAGCTCGTCCGGCAACTGCGCGATCTCGCGCAGCAGTACCGCGACGGCGCCCAGCCCCGGATGCTCATCCTGGTCTCGCCGCTGCTGCGGATCCCGCCCGAGCTCGAGAACACCGTCACCGTCGTCGATTTCCCGTTGCCCGACCAGGACCGGCTGCGGGAGCTGCTGCTGGGCATGATCGAGGCGAATCGGGCGTCGAAGTCGGTGACCGTCGACCTCGGCGACGGCCCCGACGCCACCGTGGACGCGCTGGCCCGCGGCGCCCTGGGCCTGACCCTGAACGAGGCGGAGAACGCCTTCGCCCGGGCGATGGCCGACGACAACCGGCTCGACATCCACGACATCCCGGTGGTGCTCAACGAGAAGCGCCAGATCATCCGTCGCTCCGGGGTGCTCGAGGTGGTGACGGCGACGCTGTCGCTGGCCGACATCGGCGGGCTGGCCAACCTCAAGGCGTGGCTGGTCAAGCGCACCGGGGCGTGGACGGCCGAGGCGGCCCGGTACGGCCTGCCCGCGCCCAAGGGTGCGCTGGTCACGGGCGTGCCCGGCTGCGGCAAGTCGATGACGGCCAAGGCGATGGCCTCGGCGTGGTCGGTGCCGCTGATCCGGCTCGACATCGGCAAGGTCTTCGCCGGCCTCGTCGGGGCGTCGGAGGAGAACATGCGCAAGGCGCTGGACACCGCCGAGGCGATCGCCCCCTGTGTGCTGTGGATCGACGAGATCGAGAAGGGCTTCGCCTCGGCGTCGGGGGAGCGCGACTCCGGTACCAGTGCCCGGGTCTTCGGGTCGTTCCTGACCTGGATGCAGGAGCGCACCGAGCCGGTGTTCGTCATCGCCACCGCCAACGACATCTCCCGGCTGCCCCCGGAGTTCATGCGCAAGGGCCGCTTCGACGAGATCTTCTTCATCGACCTGCCGACGCGCGCCGAGCGGGTCGACATCTTCCGGCTGCACCTGACCAGCCGGCTCGCCGACGGGCCCGATCTGGGCGACTTCACCGTCGACGACGCCGTCCTCGCCGAGCTCGCCGACAGCACCGAGGGGTTCACCGGCGCCGAGATCGAGCAGGCCGTCGTCTCCGCCTGCTTCGACGCCTTCGACGGTCGGCGCCACCTCACCGTCGAGGACCTGCGGCACGCCATCGGCACCACCGTCCCGCTGTCGGTCACCCAGGCCGAGGACATCGCCGCGCTGCGGGCGTGGGCGTCACTGCGGGCGGTGTCGGCGTCCACCGTCGCCGACCGCACCGGCTACACCACGGTGCCGCCGGAGAAGGGACCAGCCGACCCGGGAGCGGCCCTGCAGCGGGGTGGCCGGCAGCTCGAGGTCTGACCCCACCACGCCGGGTCCGCGGGTCGGCCGCCGGGGAGCGGGTGGCCGCTAGGCTCGAAACCCATGTGCGGAATCATCGGATACGTCGGTCCCCAGCAGGCGCTGCCTCTCGTGATGGACGGTCTGCGCCGCATGGAGTACCGCGGCTACGACTCCGCGGGTGTCGCGATCCAGGCGCCGGACGGCACCATCGGGGTGGCCCGCAAGGCCGGCGTGCTGGCCAATCTGGAGACCCTGATCGCGCAGGAGGACCTCCAGCTGCCCGGTACCACCGGCATCGGGCACACCCGCTGGGCCACCCACGGCGGCCCCACCGACCGCAACGCCCACCCGCACCGGGACGCCACCGGACGGGTCGCGGTCATCCACAACGGCATCATCGAGAACTTCGCCCCGCTGCGCGCCGAACTGGAGAAGAACGGCGTCGAGCTGACCAGCGACACCGACACCGAGGTCGTCGCGCACCTGCTGGCCGCCCAGTACGACGCCGCCCCCGGCGACCTGGCCGCCGCCATGGCCGCCGTCTGCGGCCGGCTGCACGGCGCGTTCACGCTGGTCGCGGTGCACGCCGACGCCCCCGGCCAGCTGGTCGCCGCGCGCCGCAACTCCCCGCTGGTGGTCGGCGTCGGCGCCGGCGAGATGTTCGTGGCCAGCGACGTCGCCGCGTTCATCGCGCACACCCGGGAGGCCGTCGAGCTCGGCCAGGACCAGCTCGTGTCGATCACCGCGCAGGGCTACGAGGTCAGCTCGTTCACCGGCGGGTCCGCGGACTACCGCACCTTCCACGTCGACTGGGACACCGAGGCCGCCGAGAAGGGCGGCTTCGAGTTCTTCATGGACAAGGAGATCGCCGAACAGCCGCAGGCCGTCGCCGACACCCTGCTCGGCCACTTCGACGGCAGCCGCATCGTGCTGGACGAGCAGCGGCTGGGCGACGAGGAGCTGCGTACCGTCGACAAGGTCGTCGTCGTCGGCTGCGGCACCGCCTACAACTCCGGGATGCTCGCCAAGTACGCCATCGAGCACTGGACCCGGCTGCCCGTCGAGGTCGAGCTCGCGAGCGAGTTCCGCTACCGCGACCCGGTGCTCACCCGCGACACCCTGGTCGTCGCGGTGTCCCAGTCCGGGGAGACCGCCGACACGCTGGAGGCCGTCCGGCACGCCCGCGAGCAGAAGGCGCGGGTGCTCGCCGTCTGCAACACCAACGGCTCGCAGATCCCGCGCGAGTCCGACGCTGTCGTCTACATGCACGCCGGCCCCGAGATCGGCGTCGCCTCGACCAAGGCGTTCCTCGGCATGGTCGTGGCCAACTACCTGGTGGGCCTGGCGCTCGCGCAGGCCCGCGGCCTGATGTACGCCGACGAGATCGGCCGCGAGTTCGCCGCACTCGAGAAGATCCCGGCGGCGAGCGCCGACACGCTCACCCGGATGGACCCGGTCCGGGCGCTGGGCCAGGAGATCTCCGACTCCCGGGCGGTGCGGTTCCTGGGCCGCCACGTCGGCTACCCGGTGGCCCTGGAAGGCGCGCTCAAACTCAAGGAACTCGCCTACATGCACGCCGAGGGCTTCGCCGCCGGCGAGCTCAAGCACGGCCCGATCGCGCTCATCGAGGAGGGGCTGCCGGTCGTGGTCGTCACCCCGTCGCCGAAGCTGCGGCCGCTGCTGCACTCCAAGCTGCTCTCCAACATCCGCGAGATCCAGGCCCGCGGCGCCCGCACCATCGTCATCTGCGAGGACGGCGACGACGTGGTCGCGCCGTTCGCCGACACCCTCATCGAGCTGCCCCCCACCCCGGTGCTGCTGCAGCCGCTGGTGGCGACGGTGCCGCTGCAGGTGCTGGCCGCCGAGATCGCCCGCACCCGCGGCTACGACATCGACAAGCCGCGCAACCTGGCCAAGTCCGTCACCGTCGAGTAGCGCCGTGCAGGTCCCTCCGGTCCCGACCGGCGCCGGCGTCGTCGGGATCGGCATCGACGTGGTCGCCATCGACCGGTTCGTCGCGTCCCTGGACCGCACCCCGGCGCTGCG
>JBQGEH010000426.1:0-1581 GCA_052039515.1 Nakamurella sp.
TCGGTGGTGCCGCGCCGGGCGGCGGCCTGTGCCGCCGCCAACTCGTCCGCGTCGACGCGGGCGACGCGGTCGCGATCCCGCTCCCGGTCCCGGTCCCGGCCGCGGCGCAGTCCGCGGCGCGTCGCGGGCGTCTCCTCGAACTTCTCGGTGCGGTCGTCGGCCCAGCGGTCGTCGTCGCGGTCGTCGAGGTCGTCGTGCGTGAGCTCGGGGAGGTCGTCGTCGGCGCCGAGGTCACGCTCGGAGTAGGCCCTGGTGCGGCTGTCGTCGTCGAAGGCCGCGCGGCGGTTGTGCTCACGGTGGAACGCGTCGCGGTCGATCGCGGTCGTCGGGGGCGCCGCGTCGGCGGCCGGGCTGTCGGCCTCCGGGTCGCGTCGGTCGGCCGCGGCAGGGGTCGCGACCGTCGGCGCGGCGTCGGCATCGGATCCGGGTCGACGGTAGGGCTGGTAGCCCACGACCCCGGAGTCCTCGCTGCCCGAGGCGGCGGCCGTGTCGCCGGAGGTTGTCTCGTCGCTGCTCGAACGGTCGCGGTCAGCGAGATCGCGCGGCACACGGAAGGTCTCGGTCGGCTCGTCGTACGGGCTGGCGCCCTGGGCGCGGGGATCCCGTTCTCGTTCGCTCACGGGCTCACCCTAGGCGCCGAACGGGTGCCGGACGCGGACGCCGAGGGAGTGTCCGTCGATCACCTACCCTGGGGCGCATGCCGGCCCGCCCCCGACGCACCCGCGTGACAGTCGCCGCGGTGGGTGCCGTGGTGCTGATGCTCACCGCGGGCTGCGCCGACTTCGGCGCGCAGGACCGCGAACGGGCTGCCGGCCCCTTCAGCTCCGAGACGCTCACACCTGTCGCCCCGTCGCAGACGGAACCGTCGCAGCCGCCGACGAGTGACGGACCGCCGCCGAGCGGTCCCTGCGTCGACCCGGATCCGGCCGTCATCGCGACGTGCCTCGACGCGACGAGTTCGGTGATGGTCGGCGACGCCCAGGGCGAGTCGACCATGGTGGCCGAGCGCACCACCGGGAAGATCGTCCTGACCGCGCGCGATGCACCGAAGAAGACGATCGCGTCCTTCGACGTCGACGCCTCGGGCGACGGCGGTCTGCTCGACTTCGCCATGTCGCCCACCTACGACCAGGACCGGCTCGTCTACGCGTTGATCTCGACGCCGAGCGACAACCGCGTCGTGCGGATCGCACCGGGTGACGTCGCCAAACCCATCCTGACCGGCATCCCCCGGGCCGCGACCGGCAACGTCGGGTCGATCCGGTTCCGCACACCGGGCGAACTGCTCGTCGCGACCGGCAGCACCGATGACCCGGCCGCGGCGCACGACCCGTCGTCGCTCGCCGGGAAGTTGTTGTCGGTGACCGATCTGGACTCCGGGTCGTCGGCGCGGCCGCGCGTGCTCGCGTCGGGCCTGGGGACGAACGCCACCATCTGCGCCAACGCGTCGAGCGGGCGGCTGTACCTCACCGACCGGGCCCCCACCGCCGACCGTCTGCAGATCATCGACCCGTCCGGCGGTCTCCGGCCGTTGTGGACCTGGCCCGACCGTCCGGGCATCTCGGGGTGCGCCGCCGCCGG
>JBQGEH010000427.1:0-2786 GCA_052039515.1 Nakamurella sp.
TCGTTCGGCTTCTGCGTTCGCGAGGCGCCGGGCGGGCTCGCAGGGATTCGCGCGGGACCGGCGGACGGGTGCCGTCGTGGCCGACTCAGGTCATCCAGCGCTGCGGCAGCACCGGGCGGGCCGCGGCGGCCGCGGCGTCGATCGTCGCGAGCCGCTGCACCGCGGCGCGCAGCGCGTCCGGCGACGCGGTGAACGGCAGCCGCAGGAACGACTCCATCGTCCCGTCCGGCCCGAACCGGGGCCCCGGGACGATGGCCACCCCGACGGACGGGGCCAGCGCGGCGAGGTCGGTCGCGTACGGCCCCGGCAGTTCCACCCACAACGACGCCCCGCCGGCCGGCCGCGTCAGCCGCCAGTGCGGCAGTTCCGTGTCCAGCGCCGACAGCAGGGCGTCGCAGCCGGCCTGCAGCCGGGCCCGCTGCACCTCCAGCGCCGGCTGCTCGTCGGCCAGCAACCGCTCGGCGACGAGCTGGTCGAGCACCGACCCCGCCATGTCCTGCAGCGACCGGACCGCGGCCAGCCGACTGACCACACTCCGCCCCGCCCGCAGCCAGCCGATGCGCAGGCCACCCCAGAACGACTTGCTCATCGAGCCGATGGTCACCACCCGCCGGTTCCGGTCGAAGGACGCCAGGTGCGGCGGCATCGACGCGGTCGGATCGAACGCCACGTCGCGCAGCGTCTCGTCGACCACCAGCACGGTCGCCGTCCGCGACGCCGCGGTGACCAGCTCGGAGCGGGTCGCGGCGTCCATCACCGCGCCGGTCGGGTTGTGGAAGTCCGGGATCAGGTACGCCAGCCGCGGGGTGGACTGCACCATCGCCGCGGTCATCAGGTCCAGGTCCCACGGCTGTCGCGCCGCCGGACGCACGCCCACCGGTACCGGGATCCGTCGGCTGGTCCGGGCCGCCTCCAGCGCCAGCGGGTAGGTCGGGCAGTCGAACAGCACCCGGTCGCCCGCGCCGGACAGCTCCGCCAGGACGATCGTCCAGGCGTGCTGCCCGCCGTTGGTGACCAGGATCTCCTCGGCGGTGGTGGGCAGGCCACTGTCGGTGTAGCGGCGGGCGATGCTCTCCCGCAGCGACCGGATGCCCAGCGGCTCGTAGCCGTCCTCGCGGAAGTACCCGGCCAGGTCACCGGCGGCCGCGGCGACCGCCGCCTGGATCTGTTCGGCGGGCGCCGGCAGCGACGCGGTGGTCAGGTTGATCAGTGCGTCGTCGGCGGTCGCGCCCCACGACAGCGGCGACAGCGGCGCCGGGTGGGCGTCCGACGACGGCCGCAGCACGCTGCCGGACCCGCGCCGGCTGACCAGCCAGTCCTCGTCGCGCAGCAGGGCGTACGCGGCGGCGACCGTCGTCCGGGACAGGTGCAGCGCGTCGGCCAGCGCCCGCTCGCTGGGCAGCCGGGTGTGCGCGGCGAGCCGGCCGTCCAGCAGCGCGTCCCGGATCCGTCGGGCCAGTTCCCGGTAGGTCACCCCGGCGCGGCCCTCGACGTCGGTGGGCTGACTGCCGGGTTTGCCGATCTTGACGTGCCGGGCCAGGGTCGCCGCCGACACGCGGGTCACCGGCGCCGGGGGAGCGGAGGTCGTCACCGGTCCACTCTGCGCCAACTGGCCTGGACCGGTCAACGATCCAACCGGTCCACTTCGGACAGCCAGTCCAGTTGTCGCGAAGTGGCCCTGTGCGAACCGCGCGCCCGGGGTCGATGCTGGTCGCATGCACCACCCCGCCGCCGCTGACCCCGGCTCCACCCGTGCCCACCGTGCCCACCGTGCTCACCGTGTCCGTCGGTTCCTGACCGGCCTCGTGCTGCCCCTCCCCGCCGACCGGCGCCCACGCCGGTTCACGCAGCTCCTGGGTGGGCTGTTGCTGTACGGCTTCTCGATGGCCGTGATGGTCCGGGCCGGGATGGGCCTGGACCCGTGGGACGTCTTCCACCAGGGCCTGGCCGACCGGCTGCCGTTCAGCTTCGGCATCACGATCGTGCTGGTGTCGTTCGTCGTGCTGCTGCTGTGGATCCCGATCCGGCAGCGCCCCGGTATCGGCACGCTGGCCAACGCGGTGATCATCGGGTTGGCCACCGACGCCTCGCTGGCCGTGCTGCCCGCCGCCCCCAACGCCACCGTCGGGGTCATCGCCATGCTGCTGTCGGTGCCGTTGAACGCGCTGGCCGGGGCGTTGTACATCGGCGCGGGCCTGGGCCCCGGTCCCCGCGACGGGCTGATGACCGGCCTGGTCGCCCGCGGCGTCGGGCCGGTGATGGTCGTGCGCACCGGCATCGAGGGCAGCGTGCTGCTCGCCGGCTGGCTGCTCGGCGGCACGGTCGGCGTCGGCACCGTCGTCTACGCGCTGGGTATCGGGCCGCTGCTGCAACCGCTGATGCCGCTGTTCGCCGTCGACCGCGCACCGCGCCGGGCCGGCCGCCGGGCCCGGACCGCGGAGGGGGTGACCTCCCCGGCATGACGCTGACCATCGGTGTCCTCGCCCTGCAGGGCGACGTCCGCGAACACCTGCACACGGTCGAACGGCTCGGTCACCGCGCGATCCCGGTCCGCCGGGCGACCGAGCTGGCCGAGATCGACGGGATCATCCTGCCGGGTGGTGAGTCCACCACCATCAGCCGGCTGCTGGACGTCTTCGCGCTCCGGGAGCCGCTGGCCGGGCGTCTCGCCGGAGGGCTCCCGGCCTACGGCTCCTGCGCCGGGATGATCATGCTCGCCACCACGATCCTGGACGGCCGACCCGACCAGCGGCCGCTCGCCGCCCTGGACATCACCGTGCGCCGCA
>JBQGEH010000428.1:0-2658 GCA_052039515.1 Nakamurella sp.
CTGCTGCTGGCCACCTCCACCGACCTGCTGCTGCAGCTGCGCAGCCACGGCACCCATCACGGTGGGACCTGGAGCGTGCCGGGCGGTGCCCGGGACCGCGACGAGGACGTCGTCGCCGCGGCGCTGCGGGAGGCCGGCGAGGAGCTCGGCGTGCCCGCCGACGCGGTCGCGGTGTGGGGTTGCGACGTGGACGACCACGGGGGCTGGAGCTACACCACCGTGCTCGCCGACGCGCACGCAGCCGTGGCGCTGCGGGCCAACCACGAGACCGCGGCGGCCCGCTGGGTGCCGCTGGCCGAGGTCGACACCCTGCCGCTGCACCCGGGTTTCCGCGGCAGCTGGCCCCGGCTGCGGACCCGGCTGACCGACCGCTGAGCCACGCACCGGGCCGCGGCAGGGTCCCCCCGCGGGGCCGATGACCGTGACGTAGGGTGCGGATGTTGTGACGAGGCGTCCCCACCGGGTCCAGCTCCGCGGCCGATCCGGACGTCATCGCCGACCAGCGGCATCGAAGGAGATGTGTGATGGGTGGGCACGGCATCACGGATGCGGGGGCGAGCGGCGGACCGGCCGACGACCCGATGAGCGAGGACACCAGCGACACCGGTTCGGGGCGCAGCGCGGTCCGGATCGCCGCGGTCGCCGCTCTCGGCGGCTTCCTCTTCGGCTACGACAGCGCGGTGGTCAACGGCGCCGTCGACGCCATCCAGAACCAGTTCCAGATCGCCGCCCAACCACTGGGTTTCGCGGTCGCCTCGGCCCTGCTCGGCGCCGCGGTCGGCGCGGTGACGGCCGGCCGGATCGCCGACCGGCTGGGCCGGCTGATGGTCATGAAGATCGCCGCGTTCCTGTTCTTCCTCAGCGCGATCGGCACCGGGCTCGCCCCGAACCTGACGATGCTCATCGTGTTCCGCGTGGTCGGCGGTTTCGGTGTCGGTGTGGCGTCGGTGATCGCGCCGGCCTACATCGCCGAGATCGCCCCGGCCCGCATCCGCGGGCGCCTGGGCTCGCTGCAGCAGCTGGCCATCGTCACCGGCATCTTCATCTCGCTGCTGGTCGACTTCATCCTGGCCAAGGTGGCCGGCGGCTCCGGCGAGACGCTGTGGCTGGGCCTGGAGGCGTGGCGGTGGATGTTCATCGCCATGATCGTGCCGGCCGTGCTCTACGGGGCGTTCTCGTTCACCATCCCCGAGTCGCCCCGCTACCTCATCGCCACCCACCGCATCCCGGAGGCCCGCAAGATCCTGTCGAGGTTGCTCGGCGAGAAGGGTCTGGACGTCAAGATGGACACCATCGCCCGCAGCCTGGCCAGTGAGAAGCCGCCCGCCTGGAGCGATCTGCTCAAGACCGGTGGCTCGAAGTTCTCGCTGCTGCCGATCGTGTGGATCGGGCTGGGGCTGTCGGTGTTCCAGCAGTTCGTCGGCATCAACGTGATCTTCTACTACTCGAACGTGCTGTGGCAGTCCGTCGGGTTCAGCGAGAGCGACTCGTTCATCTTCACCGTCATCTCGGCGGTCATCAACATCCTGACCACCCTGATCGCGATCGCCACCATCGACCGCATCGGCCGGAAACCGTTGCTGCTCATCGGTTCCGTCGGGATGACGGTGACGCTCGCGACGATGGCGATCATCTTCGGCACGGCGTCGCTGGACGCGGCCGGGGAGCCGGTGCTGACCGGTGCGGCCGGGCCGGTCGCCCTGGTCGCGGCGAACCTGTTCGTGGTGGCCTTCGGCATGTCCTGGGGACCGGTGGTGTGGGTGCTGCTGGGCGAGGCGTTCCCGAACCGCATCCGCGCCTCCGCGCTGGCGTTCGCCGCCGGCGGTCAGTGGCTGGCGAACTGGGTGATCACCGAGAGTTTCCCGTCGCTGAAGGACATCTCGCTCGGGATGGCCTACGGCTTCTACGCCGTGTGCGCGCTGCTGTCGTTCGGTTTCGTGTGGCGCTGGGTCAAGGAGACCAAGGGCCGCGAGCTCGAGGAGATCGGCAGCGACGAGGGCCAGAAGGTCTGAGCCGCCGCGCGAGTCGCGGTCGGTACCGTGGTCGCCGTGTCGGACTCCGAGGACGCGGTGCGGTCCGCCTACGACCGGGTCGCCGCCGACTACGCCGACCTGGTCCGGGTGGACCGGGCCGAGGCCGACCTCGACCGCGCGCTGCTGGCCGACTTCGCCCGCCGGGTGGGGAATTCCGGCCCGGTGCTGGACGCCGGCTGCGGACCCGGCCGGCTGACCCGGTACCTGGCCGACCGCGGGGTGGCGGCCGCCGGCGTGGACCTGTCGCCGGCGATGATCGCCACCGCGCGGGAACGGCATCCGGACCTCGCCTTCCGCGTCGGCACCCTGGACGTCCCGGGGGTCACCGCAGGATCACAGGCGGGGGTGCTGGCCTGGTACTCGGTCATCCACACCCCGGCGACGCGACTCGACGCGGTGGTCGCCGGGCTGCTGGAGCTGCTCCGGCCCGGCGGCTGGCTGCTGCTGGCCGCCCAGAGTGGCAGCGGCACCCGCTTCCTCGCCTCCGCCTACGGTCACCGGGTCGACCTGACCGCCCACCTGCACACCGTTGACGCGCTGGCCGACGCCGTCCTCGCCGGGGACGGCGAGGTGCACGTCCGGCTGACCCGGGCTCCGGAGGGGTCCGAACGGCACCCGCAGGCCT
>JBQGEH010000429.1:0-3463 GCA_052039515.1 Nakamurella sp.
CGCGTCCGCGTCGAAGGAGGGGAACGGCGCGTAGTCGGCCGGGTCCATGACGTTGGAGAACCGCAGGCCGATCATCGTCAGCTCCGGGTCCCAGCGGCAGAACTGCTCGGCCATCGCCTCCTCCAGCCGCTTGGACAGCGAGTAGGACGACTCCGGCCGCGGCGGGTACTCCTCGTCGACCGGGATGTACGGCGGCGGGGTGTCGAACGGCAGGCCCAGGACGGTCTCGCTGGACGCCCACACCACGCGCTTGATGCCGCACGCCTTCGCGGCGGCGAAGACGTTGTAGGTGGCGGTGATGTTGTTGGTGAACAGGGCGGCGTTCGGGACCAGGCCGGGCGCCGGGATGGCACCGAGGTGCACGACCGCGTCCACCCCGTCGTGCCGGTCGTCGATCGCGTGCAGTGACTCGAAGACCTGGCCGTAGTCGGTGAGATCGACCTTCACGAACGGGTTGTCGGCGTCGGCGGGCGGGGCCAGCCGGTCCAGGTTGACCACGGTGTAGCCGTGTGCGACGAGGTCGCGCACCACGGCGCGTCCCAGCTTGCCGCTGCCGCCGGTGACGGCGACGGTGGTGATGCGGCGGTCGGTCATGCGTGCTCCCGGGGGTCAGGCACCAGCGTCTTCGCCATGTGCACGGATCGTTCGGTGTAGCCGAGCGAGGTGTAGAGGCCACGGGCGACCGCGTTGCCGCCGAACACGTTCAGCTCGACCACGGACGCCCCTTGCGACTGTGCCCATCCGTGGGCCAGCAGCATCAGCGCCCGCCCCAGGCCGTGCCCGCGGCGGGTCTGGTCGATCTCGACGTCGAAGATCCAGGCGACGTCCGGCGAGCGCAGGAACATCCACAGCACCCCCACCCGCTCGCCCGCGGCGTCGCGTGCGGTGAAAAGGTGGTGACCCGGCGCAGGCCGGCCGTCGGGGAAGAACCGTTCGTGCTGCTCGGTGGCGATCCGGACCGCCTCGGCCCGGTCCTCGCCGCCGAACTCGACCCGGTGTTCGACGTAGCCCCGCCACTGCACCTCGAGGAACGGGGCGAGCTCGTCGGCGGTCATCGGACGCAGCGCCAGCTCGGTCACGGTGCCTCCTCCCAGGGACGTGCGTACCCGTGCGCGGTGCTGGGCAGACTTCCCGTTCGGAGGCCCCTACCCGGGGCCCAGTCGTCACCATCGCACCACAGGTAAGGAGATGCCCCATGACCGTCCCCCATGTGCACCTGAACAACGGCGTGGAGATCCCGCAGCTCGGCTTCGGTGTCTTCCAGATCGACCCGGCTGACACAGCTGCGGCCGTCCGTTCGGCGATCGAGGTCGGCTACCGCCACATCGACACCGCCGAGATGTACGGCAACGAGAAGCAGGTGGGCGAGGGCATCCGGGCGTCTGGGGTCGCGGTCGAGGACATCTGGATCACCAGCAAGATCAACAACAACCGGCACGGCTACGACAACACGCTGGCCGCCTTCGACCAGACGCTGACCGACCTCGGCGTCGAGCAGATCGACCTCATCCTCATCCACTGGCCGCTGCCCGACGCCGGCGACTTCGTGGGCACCTGGAAGGCGCTGGAGAAGGTCTACGCCGAGGGCCGGGCCCGGTCCATCGGTGTGTCGAACTTCCAGTCCAACCACCTGAACCGGCTCGCCGACGAGTGCACCGTGGTGCCCGCGGTCAACCAGATCGAGGTGCACCCGTACCTGACCCAGGACGCCCTGCGTGCGTTCAACGCCGAGCACGACATCGCCACCGAAGCGTGGTCGCCGATCGCGCAGGGCGGCGTGCTGGACGACCCGGTGATCAAGGGCATCGCGATGGAGCACGGGAAGTCCACGGCTCAGGTCGTGCTGCGCTGGCACGTCCAGCTCGGCAACATCATCTTCCCGAAGTCGTCGTCGAAGGAGCGGATGCAGGAGAACTTCGAGATCTTCGACTTCGAGCTGTCGCCGGCCGACATGGGCTTCATCTCGGCGCTGAACCGGGACGAGCGCACCGGGCCGGACCCGGACGTCTTCAACTACATCCCCGAGTAGTTCCGCCGCCCCACGACCGCCGCGTCCCGACCCGGGGCCGGCGGTCGTGTCACGTCCGGGGTCAACGCCAGGTGTGCACCCGGACGGTGGTGCCCGCGTCGGTCGACCGGACCTGGATGAGGTCCGACGTCTGGTTGGCCAGCCACAGACCCTTGCGGCCGGCCCTGGTGGTGGCGGGCACCCGGCCGACCACCGGCGGCGCCACGGCCGGGTCCTCGACCTCGCAGATGACGGCCTCGTCGGTGGTCCACAACCGCAGGACCGCGCCCTCGCCCGCGGTCGCGTCGGAGGCCAGTTCGCGGACGGCGGCGGACAGCCGGTGCGACCGCTCGGCGCCCAGGCCGGCCCGGAAGGCGGCGGCCTGCACCCGGGTCGCCACCTCGCCGATGTCGTCCCGCCGGAAGGGTCGCACCTCGGCGTCGGCGGGCGCCGGCGGCAGCGGGCTCCGGAAGAGGTCCTCGACGTACAGCGCTCCGGTGTACCCGGTGCTGCCGCGGTAGTCGCCGTGCTCCAACAGCACCGGGTGGCTGTGGACGGCGTGCTCGACGACCCCGGGGTCGGCGACGGTCGCGTCGTAGGGGCAGATCAACCAGAGCGGCGCGTCCGGCGGGACGACGAGATTGACCAGGCCTTCGTGCAGCCGCCACTCGGCCGTCTCGACGTCACGGCGGCCCGGCCGCATCGGCTGCCCGAGCACCCGCATGGCCCGGCCGTCGTGCTGGTGCCCGTCGACGAGGTCGGTCAGCGCCGGCATCGCGCGCGCCGGGTTGGCGCCGGGACCGGCAACGTCGACGAAGGTGACCTCGGCGGCGGCATCGCCGAGCCGCTCGCGGATCCGGCTGCGTGCCGGATCGACCACCGCCGCCAGGACGTGCTCACCGCGTTCCACACCCTCGCGGAGGAACGGCACCACGGTGCCGAGGTACTCGGCGTCGTCGTGATACAGGAGTGCCTCGTGACGGAAGCTCTGGTGAACGGACACGGCGGCGAGCCTAGCCGCAGCATCTGTGCCCTAACGATGTAAACGTCAGCGGCCCCGTTGTCGCAGCGACGAAAGTGCGGCCGGAGTCACAGCGCCCGCCGTCCCGGACGGCCGCTTGAGGCGCCGTGTCCGGTTCGGCGGCCTGTCACCGGTGGCCTGTCGCCGGCGCCCGTCCCCGGCGCCCCGTCCCGGGCGCCCTCACAGAAGCCGAACGACTATGACGACGCCGAGCCTGCAGGGTCGGCGTCCTTGAAGTCGTTCGGCTTCTGCGGACCATCGGACGGCCCCCACCGGTCAGTGCGACCGCAGCACGGTCACGCACCAGTCGGCGTCGTCGGACCAGGGTGCGAGGTTCCAGGTGGCGAAGCGGTGCTCGAGGACGAAGCCGGCCGCGGCGGCGTCGACATCCAGGTCCGCGACCCGGTACGTCCGATCGGTCGCGAAGCCGGCGA
>JBQGEH010000430.1:0-9347 GCA_052039515.1 Nakamurella sp.
GCTCGCCGGGCGGCGTGAGGCGCGGGCCGCCGTCGGGTACAGCCCGAACGACGCCCGTTCCCGTGCAACCCGTTCGGTAGGAAGGTGACGTGACACGCCTGCTCCTCGGTCCGGTCCTGCGACACGTCGGCTCCACCGACGCCACGGTCTGGGTGGAGGTCGACGGTCCGTGTGAGGTGGAGATCCTGGGTCGCCGGGAGCGCACCTGGAACGTCGGCGGTCACCACTACGCGCTGGTCACCCTCACCGATCTGGAGCCCGGCCGCCGGTACCCGTACCAGGTGCGACTGGACGGTGACCCGGTCTGGCCGTCGCCCGACGATCCTCGGCCGGCCTGCCGGATCCGGACGCTGGCGGAGAACGCGGACGTCGACCTGGCGTTCGGATCGTGCCGGTACTCCACCGAGGAGGCCGTCGGCCGCGACAAGCAGTTCGACGCCGACGCGCTCGACTGCTACTCACGGGACCTCGTCGACGTCCCCGAGGAGCGGTGGCCCGACGCCCTGCTGATGCTGGGCGACCAGGTCTACGCCGACGACACCTCCGAGGCGACCCGGGAGCGCATCCGGGCCCGCCGGGACGCCTCGGTCGGCGCGAAGTACGAGGTCGCCGACTTCGAGGAGTACACCTGGCTGTACCACGAGTCGTGGGGCGATCCCGATGTGCGGTGGCTGTTCTCGGTCCTGCCGACCTCGATGATCTTCGACGACCACGACGTGCACGACGACTGGAACACCTCGCACGCCTGGCGGCAGGACATGCAACGGACGTCCTGGTGGCAGCAGCGGGTGGTCGGCGCGCTGGCGTCGTACTGGGTCTACCAGCACCTGGGGAACCTGTCCCCGCAGGAGCTGGCCGAGGACGAGCTCTACCAGTCGGTGCGCCGGTCCGGCGCGGACAACCGGGCGGCCCTGGCGGCCTTCGCCGCGGACGCCGACCGCGAGGCCGACGGCGGCAAGGGCTACCGCTGGTCCTACCGGCGGGACCTGGGCCGGGTCCGGCTGCTCGTGGTCGACTCGCGCTGCGGACGCATCCTGGCCGACGGGCGCCGGACGATGGTCAGCGACCCGGAGTTCGACTGGATCACCGGGCAGGTCGCCGGCGACTACGACCACCTGCTGATCGGGACGTCGCTGCCGTGGCTGCTGCCCCGGGCCATGCACGACGTGGAGGCGTGGAACGAGGTGCTCTGCGCGGGCAGGCGTGGCCGCGCGGTCGCTTGGGTGTCCGAGAAACTGCGCCGCGCTGCGGATCTGGAGCACTGGGCGGCGTTCGGGAACTCCTTCACCCGGTTCTCCGGGATGATCCGGGAGGTCGCCCAGGGTGTCCACGCGCCGGACGGGAAAGCTCCGGCGACTGTGTGCGTGCTGTCCGGCGACGTGCACCACGCGTACGTGGCGACGGCCCACTTCCCCGAACCGGTCGACGCGGCGGTCTACCAGCTGACCTGCTCGCCCCTGCACAACCACGTGCCGCCGGTGATGAAGATGCTGTTCCGCGGGGCGTGGAGCCGGGTCGCCGAGCGCTCGACCCGGGTCGTGCTCGGGCTGCTGGCCACGGTGCCCGTCCCGGCGCTGAGCTGGACCCGTGACGCCGGACCGTTCTTCGGCGACGAGATCGCGGTGCTCCGGATGTCGGGCCGCCGCGCCGAGGTCGTCCTGCAGAAGGCGAGTTCGGGCGGTCGGCCCGGTTCCCTGCACCCGGTCGAACGGATGACGCTGTCCTGATCGTCGAGGGACGCCGGACCCGGCTCAGCCCACCCCGAGCCGGTGACGCAACGCCTCCTCGGGCATCGGCCGGCCGTAGAGGTAGCCCTGCACCCCGCTGCACCCCCACGCCCGCAGCTGTTCCGCCTGCTCGGCCGTCTCCACGCCCTCGGCGATGACGTCGAGCCCCAGGGCGGCGCCGATGGCCAGCACCCCGCGGACCACCGCGGCACACGCCGGGTCGGTCGACATGCCCTGAACGAAGGTGAGGTCGATCTTGAGCAGGTCCACCGGCAGCTCGGTGATCCGGGTGAGGCTGCTGTACCCGGTGCCGAGATCGTCGATGGCGATGCGCACGCCGCACTGCCGCATCCGTTGCACGTCGCGGCGCAGCGAGTCGGCCAGCAGCGGCATGTGCGTCTCGGTCAGCTCCAGTACCAGCCGGTCCGGCGGCAGCGACCAGCGGTCGACCGAGGCCATCACCTCGTCGTGCAGGTGCCCGGATTCCAGCTGCCGCCCGGACACGTTGACGTGCACCGCCGGCGCGTCCCCGCCCAGCACGGACGACCACACGGCCGCCATCCGGCAGGACTCGTTGAGCGCCCGGCGCCCGACAGGTCCGATCAGCGCGCCGTTCTCGGCGACGTCGAGGAACTCCGACGGCGGCAGCAGGCCCCGTTCCGGATGCTGCCACCGCATCAGGGTCTCCACCGCCACCACCGCACCGGACGCGAGATCGATCACGGGCTGACCGAACAGCACGAGCTCGTGGCGGTCGACGGCACGGACCAGCTCCGCCTCGATCCGCATCCCCCGCACCGCCCGGGCGGTCCGCGACGTCAGCTCCGGATCGTGCCCGGCACCGACCCGGATCCGGTCCTTGCCCTCGTTCTTGGCGCCGTACATGGCCCGGTCGGCGTCGTGCAGCAGTTGCTCGGGCGTGCTGTCGTCCGTCGACAGGCTGATGCCGATGCTCGCCCCCACGACGAAGTCCTGCGCCGCCAGCCCGATCGGCCGGCGCAGTTCGCGTGCCACCCGTTGGGCGATGGCCACGACGGTGTCCACCGTGTCGATGTCGGGGCACACCGCGACGAACTCGTCGCCACCCAACCGGGCCACCGTGTCACCGGGACGCAGCGAGTGCCGCAGCCGGTCGGCCACCTGCCGCAACGCCTGGTCGCCGGCCGCGTGCCCCGCCGAGTCGTTGATCGCCTTGAAGCCGTCCAGGTCCAGGTACAGCACGCCGACGCCGCGCCGGCTGCGGTGCGCCGCCGCCAGCGCGTGTGTCATCCGGTCCATCAGCAACAGCCGGTTCGGCAGACCGGTGAGACCGTCGTGCAGGGCCTGGTGGGTCAACCGCTCCTCGGCGTACTTCCGGGCGGTGATGTCCTCGACCTGGGCGACGACGTAGTGGTCCCGGTCGCTGGCCCGCGGGCTCATGTTGAACTGCACCCAGAGATCCGTGCCGTCCGCGGCGACCCAGCGCTGCTCCAGCGACACCGCGCCCTGCCGGCCGGCCCGGATCTCGATGAAGTGACGGCCGAGATCGTCGCGGTGCTCCGGACTCGTCAGATCGGTGACGTCCATGTCCAGCAGCGCGTCCCGTCCGTGCCCGGTCAGCCGGCACAGCGCCGGGTTCACCTGGATGAGCCGCCCGGCCCGACGCACCCCCAGGTCGATGAGCATCATGCCGTTGGGGGCGTACTCGAAGGTGTTGCGGAAACGGGTCTCGCTGTCCAGGACGGCCTGGGCCAGCACCTGATCGGTGACGTCGGTGGCGATCTTGATGTACCCCGTGGCCCGGCCCGCGAGATCACGCATGGCGGTGACGGTGAGCAGCACCTGTCGACGGTCCCCCGCCCGGGTCAGGTACGTGAAGCGCCGGGTCTCCGGCGTGCGCTCGGCCATCCGCCGCAGGAACGCCGGCAGTCCCGTCTCGATCCCCAGTTCCACGGCCACGGCGGCCATCTCGGCCGTGTCGTGCAGCCGCTCGGTCGTCTCGCCGACCCTCTCCGCTGCCGACCACCCGAGCATCCGCTCCGCCCCGGTGTTGAACACCGACACCACGCCGCTCAGATCGGTGGCGATGATGGCCTGCTCGGTGGCGGCGTCCAGCACCCCGGCGAACAGATCCCGGGAACGCCGCAACGCCCGCGCCGCCGATCGTTCCCGGCTCACGTCCTGCACCGTCCCCGCCAGCCGGACGGTCCGCCCGGCCCCGTCGGTCTCCACGCGGCCGAGCGCACGGATGTCGCGGACGACGCCACTGGGCCGCACGATGCGGTACTCCGCCGAGTAGGGGGTGCCGGTGCTCACCGCGTCGCGCACCACCTGCGCGAGACCGTCACGGTCGTCGGGATGCACCCGGGTCATGAACCACGGCCAGTTCGGCGTGACGTCGGCCCCGTCGACGCCGAGGATCCGGAACATGGTCGGCGACCACCGGACCTCGGTGGTCCCGATGTCCCACGACCAGCTCGCGACCCCGGCGAGCTCCTCGATCGCCCGTAGCCATTCACCGCTCTCGGCGGCGGCCGCCCGCAGGCCGGCGACCTCGCGCTCGGCCCGGGCCAATCGGTCAGCCGGATGCAGACCCGCCTGAGCCGGGACTTCCCGATCCGCCGTCGTCACCGGGCGGCGCTGAACACTCACGATCTCCCCCACGACCGGACCTTGACGGCCGGCCCACCCCTCGTCGACCGCTGTGGCACTGAACGTAGTCCATGGTTGACGGAGAGTGAATCCCGCGAAGGAAGCTCGGCGGCCGGCCGGATCAGCGCACCGGGAGCTCCCAGGAGCGCCGACCGGGTCGGTCCACTGACGCTTTCGTGTCGTCCGATCACGCACAGTCACCCCGTCCGTCTGCGCGGACCGACGACCCGACCCGCTCCGGATCGACTCCTCACCATCGGAGCGGCGACGTGGGATGCTCGACGGGGTGGACCCGGTCGAATGGCCGCGTCCCCCGCCCGGAACATTCGTATGCTGACGCATGAAAACGGCCCGTACGTCGGACAGGAGGACAGCGGTTGACCACCCGACCCCGTGACGCTGCCGGCCCGACCTCGGCGTCGTTCGTGTACGACCCCGACGGCACCGCGCTGTCCGACCGGTCCGGAGTCGCCGACCTGCTCGGCTTCGCAGCGGACCTGGACCCGGTGACCACCCTCGCCGCCTGGACCGCCCATCTGATCCCGACGGAGCGCGTCCTCTGGGCCGACCGTGCCCGCCGGTGCCTCGCCGCCGGGACGCCCGGGGTGTTGCGGCACCGGCTGCGGGCCGCGGACGGCCGGGAGCTCAGCGTCACCTCGACCTTCGTCCCCGCCGGGTCCGGCCGACTGTCGGTGGTGGTCACCGACCTCACCGAGGAGGTCGACCGGATCGCCCGGGCGCAGACCCGCGAGGCGGTGCAGCGGGCCACCCAGACCCGGGAGGTCATCGACCAGGCCAAGGGCGTCATCATGGCCGTGCTCGACGTCGACGCCGAGCAGGCCTTCGACCTGCTCCGCTGGCATTCGTCGCGGGCCAACGTGAAGCTCCGCGACATCTGCGGCGCCGTCGTCGACGCGATGTCGGGCACCGCCCCGGCCACCGCCCCCCGCCAACGGCTGGCCGGGGTCTTCAGCAGTCTGGGCAGCGCCTCGACCTCACGCGCCGGCTGGACCCGCACCTCCGACGGCAGCGCCACCGAGGCCGTGATCGACTCGGCCGACCGCATCCCCGCCGCCCTGCTGCCGGGCATCCTGACCCGCGCGGTGGCCGACATGACCGCGCCCGATCGGCCGCTGGTCTACGTCAATCCCGCCTTCGAGCGGCTGACCGGCTACCGGGCCGCGGACGTCCTGGGCCGCAACTGCCGCTTCCTGCAGGGCGACCACGACAACGCGGTCCAGAACCAGGCCATCCGCGAGGCGATCGCGCAGGGCCGGTCCACCGACACCCTGATCCGCAACTTCACCGCGGACGGTCGCCCGTTCTGGAACGAGTTCCACCTGTCGCCGGTGCGCAACGTGCACGGCCGCCTGACCCACTACATCGGCTACCAGCTCGACGTGACCGAGCGGGTGGAGCGCGAGGAGCAACTCCACCGGCTCGCCTACGAGGACGCGGCCACCGGTCTGCCCAACCGGGCGGCGGCGCGGCGGCACACCGACGAGCTGACCCGCGCGGCGGTGGCCTTCCGCACGGCCACCATCACCTCGGATCTGTTCGGTGACGGCGACGCACTCGACGACAGCGACGACCGGCTGCTCACCATGCTGGCGGCGCAGCGGCTGCGCGACCTCGCACCCGGCGCCTTCCTTGCCCGGACCGGGCCGCACACCCTGCAGCTCATCGGTGACGTGCCGGATCCGGTCGACCTGCGCCGTGCCCTGCAGGCACCGGCCGGCACCGTCGACCATGCCGTCGCGATGGACGTGACGGTCGACGTGCGGACCACTGCGTCCGTGGACCCCGTCCAGGGCTGACCCGGGCCGTCCCTCGGCCCTCCGGGGCCGATTCGCGCGGCACGAGACCTCCCGCTACGGGCCGGGTAAGGGTATGAAAGACCCACAGACGCGCGCTGGACGGGGGACGATGAGCGCCATCGACCGTTTCCGCGTCGCGCTGCACCGGCAGCCACCCGCCAATCCGCTGCCCGATCGACTGTCCGCCGCCGGCGCGACCGCCCTCGACGTCGACGCGGTCGTGGTCACCGTGATCTCCGACGACGACTTCGCCTACCCGGCCGGTGTCAGCGGGCCCCTGGCCGGTCTGGCCGAAGGGGTGCAGTTCACCAGCGGAGACGGGCCGTGTTGGACGGCTCACGACACCGGCGCCCCGGTGACCGCGACCGCGGAGGAGATCGCGTTCCGATGGCCGCGGATGTACGGGTCGCTGATCGCGCGGACACCGTTCCGGGGGGCGGTGTCGGTGCCGCTGCGCAGCGGCGACGCCCGACTGGGCAGCCTGGACGCCTACGTGTGCGACGCGGACGGGCCGCTGCGCGTGGACCTGGCCGACTGTCGTGCGGTGGCCGACGTCGTGGCGGCGGAGCTGCTCGCCGCCGGCCCCCCGGCGCTCCCGGAATGGACACCCGGCGCGCCGACGTCGCCCCGCGACATCGTGATGGTGGCCGTGGGCATCCTGGCCGGAGCTCACGGGATGACCATCACCGGAGCGCTCGAGCTGCTCCGGAGCTACGCCGTCTCGCGCACGGCCACAGCGGACGAGGTGGCACGCCAGATCGTGGACCGCACGCTGCTGCCCGGTGACCTCACCCGCCGGACGGGATGACCCGCCCGGCGGACGGCGTCAGCGTCGGTTACCGGTGAACAGGCCCTTGACGGCGCCGTAGGCCACGGTCGCCAGCAGCAGGACGATGCCGATGACGGCGAGCCACACCAGTCCCTTGATGACGAAGCCGAGGACGGTGAACAGCAGCCAGATGACGAGCAACGCGATGATGATTCCCATGCCTGGGAACGTACCCCTCGGGCCTGAGCGGGCAATCACGACGGCGCCGCGGCCGTTGCGCGATCCGCGCGGGCCGGCCGGGGGCAGCCTCGGATCAGTCCGTCCAGCCGTCGCGCAGCCCGGCGAGAACGCCCAGCGGAGAGAGGTTCTCGCCTCGGCGCCAGTACAGCTCGAACTCCGCCGGGGGTAGTGCGTTCCTGGTCCTGTCGATCAGCTCCAGCGCGAGGTCCCGCCACGGCCACCGCATCCCGACGCGCCGGGTGATGGCGTGGGCCGCCCCGTAGAGGCGGGCGGCGAGCCGGTGGTCGCCCTGCTGGGCGGCGAACCCGGCCCGGGTCTCGATGAACGCCCCGCCGGCCCCGGTGCCGGACGGGAAGTGGTCGGCCATGCAGCGTTCGGTCCACGGGATGCCCTCCTCGGGACGCCCGCTGAACAACGCCACGGCCAGGGGCGGGCCAGCCACCAGCCAGCTCGCCATCGGCACCCCCGCCACCTCGGCACGCCGCTGCACCGCTACCGCCCCCGCGCAGGCGCCGGGCATGTCGCCGCGGGCGGCCAGGGCCATCACCCCGACGGCGTCGACCAGCAGACGGACGTGCGCGGTCCCGGTGTCGGCGGCGAGATCAGCGAGGTGCTGGTACATCTCGAGCAGCAGCGCATGGTGGTCGGTGACCCAGGCCGCCGCCACCAACCCGATGAGCAGCTCGATGACCGCGTCCACCCGGGGGTCGCCCGGGGCCGGGAACGAGGCGACCGCGGCGTCGATGACCGGACGGGCCTGCTCGTGGCGCCCCTGCAGGGTCAGGATGGCGGCCAGAGCGCACTGCGCGACGGTGCGGTCGTGGGGGTCTGCGTGCCGCAGCCGCTCGGTCTCCAGCGTGAGCAGCCGGGTGGCCTCGAGTAGGCGTCCCCGGTAGTACCAGTAGAACACCAGCGGCGCGGCGAGCAGCCCGTCGGACGGTTCGGACCGGTCGGCCAGCCGCCGGGACAGCGTCGCACGGACGGTGGCCTGGTCGTCGTCCAGGGCGTCGTACCAGGCGGGCTCCCCGGTGGTGCCGAGCCGCGGGCGGCGGGCGACGAGGTCGGCGACGAAGCGGTCCCGGCGCTGCTCGACCGCTTCCAGTGTCCCGGTCGCGCGCAGGGTCGCGTGGGCGTGCCCCCGGACGGTGACCAGCTGGCGGAAGGTGGTCCGGCGACCCGGCTGGCCGCCGATCCGGGCCAGCATCGAGCGGTGGACGAGCTCGATGAGGACGTCCTCGGTGTCGGCGGGGGCGCAATCCAGCACCGCCGCCGCGGCAGCCTCGGTGAACGGGCCGGGCAGCACCGACAGCCGGCGGTGGGCGGCCTGTTCCCGCGGGCTGAGCAGTGCGTAGCTCCAGTCGATCGTGGAGTGCAGCGTCGCCCGGTGATCGGAGCCGGCCCGGCCGGGACGGCGGAGCCGGTTGGGGTCCGACGACACCTGCTCGGCGATCTCGGACAGCGAGAACGCCGGCGCCCGGGCGGCCGCGAGCTCCAGCGGCAGCGGCAACCCGTCCAGGGCGACACAGATGTCGACGACCGCGTCCATGGCGGCGGCGTCCAGCTCCACCGCGGGGTCGGCGGCACGCAGCCGCTCGAGGAGCAGCTGCACCGCGGGGGTGCCGGCCGGATCGGCGTCCGCCTCGGTGGGCAGGGGCAGCGGTTCCAGCGTCCACCCCACCTCTCCGGGGACCCCCAACCGCTCCCGGCTGGTGGCCAGCACCCGGGAACCGGTGCCGTCCGACGCCGGGTCCCCCAGGACGGCCTGGACCAGTGCGGCCGCGCCGCCCAGCAGGTGTTCGCAGTTGTCCAGGACGACCAGCACCCGTCGGGCGGCCAGGTAGTCGCGCAGGGCCGCCACCGGGGACGCGTCCGCGGACGGCAGGAAGCCGATGGTCGAGGCGATGACGTCGACGATGGAGGACGGGTCGTCCACGCCGACGAGGTCGACGAACCAGATGCCGTCGTCGAACTCGTCCGTGCACCCCCGGGCGACCTCGACGGCGAGCCGTGTCTTGCCGCAGCCGGCCGGCCCCGTCACGGTCACCAGTCGGTGCACCGCCACCAGCCGACGGACGCGGCGCAGCTCGACGTCCCGGCCGATCAGCGGGGTCAGGACCGGCGGCAGGTGGACCCGCGCCGCCGTGGGCGGCGTGACCGGCGACG
>JBQGEH010000431.1:0-3203 GCA_052039515.1 Nakamurella sp.
GCCGGGCGGCGAGCCGCCACAGGGTGTGCAGGTCGGGGTACCCGGGGTTCCCGTCGTAGAGCACGACGGTGGCGCCCACCAGCAGTCCGCCGACGAGGTAGTTCCACATCCTCCAGCCGGTGGTGGTGAACCAGCAGAACACCGATCCCGCACCGAGATCGGACTGCAGCGCGAGCACCTTGAGGTGCTCGAGCAGGATCCCGCCGACGGACTGCACGATCGGTTTCGGCAGGCCGGTGGTGCCCGAGGAGTAGAGCACCCACAACGGCGCGGCGAACGGGACCGGTGTGACGTCCGGCTCGCCCGGCGTCCCGGTGAAGGCGTCCCAGCCGACCGCACCGTCCGGCGGCGGGGTACCCAGGACGGGGATGTGCACCAGGGTGGCCCCGGGCAGTGCCGACCGCAGCCGCGCGACCGTCGCCGACACGTCGAAATCCCGGCCGCCGTAGGTGTATCCGTCGACGGCGAGCAGTACGACGGGGTCGATCTGGGCGAAGCGGTCGATGACCGATCCGGGACCGAAGTCCGGCGAACAGGACGACCACACCGCGCCGAGCGCCGCGGTGGCGAGAAAGCCCACCAGGGCGTGGATCCCGTTCGGCACCAGCGCGACGACGCGGTCACCGGGACCGACACCGGCTCGCCGCAGGCCGTTCTCGGCCGCCCCGACCAGCGCCCGCAACTCCGCCAGCGTGAGCTCCCGGGCCGATCCGTCCTCGGCCGCGGCGATGACCACGACGGAGTCGTCGGCGCGGTCCGGTCGGTCGGCCAGCGCGTGCTCGGCGTAGTTGAGGGTGCCTCCGGGGAACCAGACGGCGCCGGGCATCGAGGCGTCAGCGAGGTGGGTGGTGGGGCGCGCGTGCCAGCGGACCTCGAAGTGCTCGGCCACCGCCGCCCAGAACGGTCCCACCTCGGTGGTCGACCACTCCCAGAGGGCGCTGTAGTCCAGCGGTGTGTCGCCGACCCCGGCGCGGGCGGCGAAGGCGGCCAACTGCGACCGGGCGGCCCGCTCCGGGTCGGGGGCCCACAGCACCGGCGGTGCGTCCATCCCGGCTCCGTCCCCTCCGGCGGGCCGGTCGGCGCCCGCTGCTGGCATCCTCACACAGCCGCCGCCGGGCCGGCGGGGCGACGGGTCAGGGCCGCAGGGGCGGCAGCACGGCGGCGACGGCCGCGTCCCAGTCCGGGTCGTGCGGGTGGTCGCCGTGTCCGCGGACCCGGTCCCTCGGGCCTGCCATCAACCCGACGTCGTGGCGTTCCGGATCGAGCAGGCGCCACTCGGGGCCGTACTCGACGCATCCGGTCGCGGACCGCACCCGGGGTCCGGTCGGCTGGCCGGGGCCGTCGAACCAGCGAGCGGCGGCCCGCCCGGTGACCGCGCCGTGTCCCCAGCTGAGCACCGGCCCGGCGATCGCGTCGGTGTCGCGGTAGAGGTTGCGCCAGCGACCGTCCAGCCGCTCCCAGGTCCGGCCGAGCAGGTCCAGGTCGACGGCGGCGGGGAACGCGCGGACGAACTGCTGCCGCAGCTGCGACCCGAACGTGACCAGCCCGATCCGGCCGGTCTCCGCGTCGGACGCCCACAGCAGGGCGGCGACCGCGATCAGGCTGCCCTGGGAGTGGGCGGCCACGACCACCCGGTCGGCGACCCGCTCCGGGGGCGCGGTGTCGGGGTCCCGCAGCGTGCCCAGGTGCCAGCTGATCCGCCGGCGGAGCCCCGCGACGACGTGCAGCGAGTACGGCGGCGGCACGAACGGATGCGCCCGTCGCGGCCAGAACGCGACCACGTCCCACACGACGTTGAGTCCGCGGCGGGCCTTCTCGGCCCGGAGGGCACCCCGGCCCAGCACCACCAGCGCGGCCGAGAGTGCCGTCAGCGACACCGTTCCCAGCCACACCAGACCGCCCCACGGGTCGTCTACCGACCCGGACAACCGGCCCACCGTGGCCGCCCACCACCCGGCCGCGGGGATGCGGTCGCCCCCCAGGTGCTCCACGCCGGCGACGACGGACAACGCCAGGCCCACCGTGGCGAGGACGGCGCACACCGCCGGCAGGGCGTTCTTCAGCCGGGCCAGGTACATCGCCCGCCCGACGCGCCCCACCCAGCGCGGTGGCAGCCCGGCCGGCGGTTCCGCCGCCCGGGCGAAGGCGGCGCGGGCGGCCGCCTCGAAGCGGCGCCGGTGGACGGCCAGGCCGATCCCGGCCGTCACCCCGAGCGCGGCCAGCAGCAGCACGGTCAGCCCCCAGGCGTAGGCGACCCGCTGCAGCAGCGGGGTCACCGTGAGCGCCCTGCCTCCCGCGCCCGCCGCCAGCACGGCCTGCGCGGCGAACACGAACGCGGCCGCGAACCCCACCGCGAGGAACGCGGCGATCGCGCCGACCAGCCACGCCGTCATGCCGTGGGCGAACCGGCCGTAGGCCCGCACCACGCGGCGGCGACCGTCGGGGGTGGCGGCGGCGGCCGACCACGGACGTCCGGCGGCGTCCACCCCCGGCAGGGCGGCGGTCACGGCGGCGAGGGCGGCGGTGGCGGCGAGCAGCCCGACCAGGGCGAGCACGGTGACCAGCAGCAGCCCCAGGGCGACGGTCCCGACGCCGGGCAGCTCGACCGGTGGCCCGGCCGGTGCGGTCGGGGCGGTGCGCAGCCCGACGACCACCACGGCCGCCCCGAGCAGGACGATCCCCAGCCCGAACAGCAGCCAGGACAACCGCGCCCCGAGCCGGTGCCAGCCGACGGCGGCGTCGGCTCGCCGCGGGTCCCCCAGGAACGCCACCACCAGGAGGTTCACCAGGATCAGCCCCACCGCCAGGGCACGCCCGACATCCGCCGCCCGGTCCCCCGCGTCGGCGGCCGGCCACAGCAGCAGCATCGCCACCAGGTGCAGCGGGGCCGCACAGTGCAGCCGGCGCAGGGCGGGCGCGTCGGGGTCACCGCTGAAGAAGTCGGCGTCGGCCAGCCCGGTGCGACCCGGGGCGGCGCCGGCGGTGCCGGTCCCCGGGCCCCCGGCGTCGCGTCCCGGGTCCTGCCCGCCGTCGTGGGTGCGGCCGAAGAAGAAGAACAGCACCACCGCACCCACCGGCAGCGCGATCCCGGCCACCGACCACCACCGGGCGCCGCCGCCGGTTCCCGCGCCCTGCCGTTGCCAGGCCCACAGGTCCAGCGCCGCCGCGGCCGAGGCGAAGACCAGCAGACAGGTCATCGCCAG
>JBQGEH010000432.1:0-2073 GCA_052039515.1 Nakamurella sp.
GCCTGGCGGCGCCCCGTGTCGCGTCCGGTTCAGGTCATCGCGGTCCCGGACTCCGGGCTGCCGGCCAGCTCACCGAGGAACTCGTGGCAGCGGGCCGCGCGCTCGGAGTCCTGCGCCATCACGGACTCGAAGAACGACGCGATGTCGTCCCGTCCGGCGTTGCGGGCGTCCCGGACGTACTGCCCGTAGTCGTGACCCGCCTTCAGCGAGTGGTACTGCACCGAGATGAGGTCGAAACTGACGTCGTCGAAACCGGTCTCACCAGTGGCCATGATGTCCTCCACGGACGGTCGGTACTGCGAGCGGTACCTCTGGTCGGATACCCGTGGACAACGGTGTGGTGCCCGCAACCGCGGCGGGTGACGCGGCCCGGGACGACACGACGGCACTGGATCGATTCGCAGCGAGCGGCGGAGCCCTCCGGCGATCCGGGCGGGCGGGCACCGGCAGGTCGGCATACTGGCGACCATGACACCGACCCGGGCCGGCATCCTCGTCTTCGTCACCTCGGCGGTGGTCCTGGTCATGGAGATCCTGGCGGCACGACTGCTCGCCCCGTACGTCGGTGTCACGCTCGAGACCTACACCGGCATCATCGGCACCATCCTGGCCGCCATCGCCGTCGGCGCCTGGGCCGGCGGGCGACTGGCCGACCGGCGGGATCCGCAGGCCCTGCTGGGCCCGATCCTGCTGCTGGGCGGCGGCCTGTCACTGCTGGTGGTGCCGATCGTGCGGCTGGTCGGATCGCTGCCGTTGGGGACCGGGCCGGAGGCGGTGCTGGTGCTCGCCGGGCTCGCGTTCTTCCTGCCGGCCGCCGTGCTGTCGGCGGTGCCGCCGGTGATCGTGAAGATGCAGCTGGCCGATCTGCGGGAGACCGGCCGGACCGTCGGCCGGCTCTCGGCGCTGGGCACCGTCGGGGCGATCGTCGGCACCTTCGCCACCGGTTTCGTGCTGGTCGCGGCGTGGCCCACGACGCCGATCCTGCTCGGTGTCGCCGGGGTCTCGCTGGTCATGGGGTTGGCGGTGGAGATCTCGCAGCGACGCCGGCGCCACCGGCCGGTCCCCGTGGGGCTCACCACGTCGGTGGTCGTGCTGGCCGCCGCCGCCGGTCTCGGGGTGGAGCGGTTGAACGCCGCGACGGATCCGTGCGAACGGGAGTCCGCCTACTTCTGCGCGAGCGTCGTGGCCGACCTCGCCGGCTGCCCCGACGGGCTGACGCTGTACCTGGACACGTTGCGGCACAGCTGCATCCACCCCGACGACCCGGAGCGGCTGGACTTCTCCTACGCCCAGATGTTCGCCGACGCGCTGGACGCGGCCGGTCCCGGCGGCGCCCCGCTGGACACCGTGCACGTGGGCGGCGGCGGCTTCAGCCTGCCCCGCTTCCTGCAGGTGGCGCACCCCGGGTCGACCAGCACGGTGCTCGAGCTCGACCCCACCCTGGTCGAGATCGCCGAGCAGCAGCTGGGTCTGCGGCTCTCCGACGACCTGCGGGTGCGCACCGGTGACGCCCGCACGGGCATCCGGGAACTGCCCGCCGACTCCGCCGACGTGGTCCTCGGGGACGCCTTCGGCGGCCTCGCGGTGCCGTGGCACCTGACCACCGTCGAGTGGATGGACGAGGTCGACCGGGTGCTGCGACCGGACGGGATGTACCTGGTCAACGTCATCGACGGTCCCGCCCAGCACTTCGCCCGGGCCGAGACCGCCACGCTGAAGGCCGCTTTCGACCACGTCGCGGTGTTCGGCCCGCCCGACCGGCTGTCCGGCGACGCCGGCGGCAACCTGGTCCTCGTCGCCTCCGACGGCCCGCTGGACGTCGCCGCCATCCTGGCCGCCAACCGCGACCGGGGTGACGACGACGTCCTGCTCAGCGGCGTCGACCTCGACGCCTGGGTCGACGGCGCCGATCCGCTGACCGACGACTACGCGCCGGTCGACCAGCTGATCGCGCGCTGAGCGGCGTCCGACCGGTCAGGACCGCGGCAGCCGCAGGGCGAACTGCACGGCGTCGTGCACGTCGGTGTTCTTGATGAAGCCGGCCAGCCGGTCGGCTCCCGGACCCTCGGCGGT
>JBQGEH010000433.1:0-2939 GCA_052039515.1 Nakamurella sp.
ACGACGGCGAGCTGGTCGGCGATGGCCCCGACGCCGATCTCCTCGACCCGCTCGACGTCCATGAAGCTGCGGTAGAGGTCGCCGATGAGCTGGGTCGCGCTGCCGGGCGCGGCGCCGGTGTCGGCGGCCGCCTCCTCGACGAGACCGCGACAGGCCTCCTCGGACTCGTCGCGGAGCCGGACGAAGGCCCCCGTCATCGACTGGTCGGCCGGGATCTCGGCGGCGGCCAGCCAGGCCCCGTTCACGTGCCGGAACAGGTCGTCCTGCGGCCGGACCGCGCCACCGTCGCCGGTGGCGGGTCCGTTGCTCACTGCCGTCGTCGTCACGTGCTCTCTCCCTGCTCCCGCGCACCGGCGCGGCGTCCCGGTGGGGTGGCCTCGCCGCCACACCTCACGCCGTCCATACCTACCACCCGGCACCATGGCACCCCGGACCGACAGTGACCCGCCGGGGTGGACCTCAGCCGAGCCGCACCCGGGCCCGGTGGCTGCCGACCAGCCCGAGGACGGCGTCCACCTGCTCGGCGATGCTGTCGTGGCCGGCGAAGTCGGCGGCCAGCGCGGTGGCCCGCCGGCGGTACTCCGGGCGGTCCAGCACCGTCTCCACGGCCTGCCGGACGGCCTCCGGCCGCGCCCGGTTGGTCTTGAGGTTGATGCCGGCGCCGCTCCAGGCGACCCGGGCGCTGACCTCGGTCTTGTCCTCGGTCTTGCCCGCGACGACCAGCGGGACGCCCGCGGTCAGCGACATCGAGACGCCGCCGTAGCCGCCGTTGGTCACCATCACGTCGACGTAGGGCAGCAGCTCGACGAACGGCACGAACCGCTCGACCCGGACGTTGGCCGGGCGGGTGGCGGCGGGCAGCGCCTCCTCCGGGTCGATCCCGGCGGCCACCACGACCAGCACGTCGGCGTCGGCCAGGCCGGCCACCGCGGGGCGGATGAGGTCGTCCGGGTCGGTGGCCACGGTGCCCTGGGTGACGAGGACGACGCGGCGGCCCTCGGTCAGGTCCGGCCACCAGGCGGGCGGAGTCCAGGCGTCGACCCCGTTCTGCCGGGCGGCGCCGACGAAGCGCACCGACGCCGGCAGGTCCGACCGCGGGTACTCGAAGGACGGCACCGTCGACTGCAGGTAGATGTCGGCGGCGTGCACCGGGTGGTCCAGGAACAGGTGCGGCACCGGGGCGAACCCGGCGTCCTGCCGCACCCGGTTGAACGCGGCCTGCGGCCGGCCGAGCAGCACCCCGCGGGTGAGCCGGTTCAGCAGGCGGTTGCGGACGCGGCCGAGCGGACCGGCGGACGGCGCCAGACCGGTGCCGAACGGCGCGGTGTCGACGCTGGAGACGGTCAGCGCGGTGACCCCGAACATGGCCAGCGGCAGCCCGGTGCGCTCGGCGACGAAGGTCAGCGCGAGGGATCCGAAGTCGCCGACCAGCACGTCGGGCTCGAACGCGGCGACGAGCTCCTCGAGGTCGGCGACGTAGTCGGGGATGGGCGCGATGAACAGGTGCTCCATGTCGAAGGCGAGCTGCTTGATGCCCGGCTTGACGTCGGCCCGGCCGGGGAAGGCCTCCGCCGGATCGGACAGCCCGGCGTAGTCCTGGCCGCGGACGATGGGGGCGAAGGTGGCGCCGGTGCCGACGACGAGGTCGCGGTAGTCGGCGCCGGTGTAGAACAGCACGTCGTGGCCGTCGGCGACCAGGGCGGCGACCACCGGCAGGGCGGGACGGACGTGACCGGCGGCGGGCAGGGCGCTGACGAGGATGCGGGACATCGGGGATCTCCTGGGGGACGGTGGCCGGGGGGCTCCCGGCCGATGCACCCACTCTGGGAGACTCCCCTTGCCGTCCCCTTGCCGTGCGCTTGCCGGAACCGCTCCGGACCGTTCGCGCTGGTGAGGACCCTGCCGCCCGCTGCGAGAGGACCCCGTGCTGCGCTTCGAGCTGCTCGGCCCGGTGACCGTGCGCGCCGACGGTGAGCCGCTGCCGATCGGTCCGCCGCTGCGCCGGACCCTGCTCGCGCTGCTGCTGGTGGAACGGGGCCGGACGGTGTCGGTGGACCGCATCACCGACGCGCTGTGGGAGGACGAGCCGCCGGCCCGGCCGGAGGCGTCGATCCAGGCGATGATGTCGCACCTGCGCCGGGTGGTGGAGCCGGGTCGCGGCGGCGGCTCGCCGACCGTGCTGCGCACGCTGCTGCCGGGGTACCGGCTGACGCTGCCCGACGACGCCGGGTTCGACGTGGCCGAGTTCCGTGCCGACGCCGACGCCGCCCGCACCGCGCTGGACGCCGGCGATCCGGACACGGCCGGCCGGCGGGCCCGCGCGGCGCTGGGCCGCTGGTCGGGTTCGGCGCTGTCGGGAACCGTCGACGTCGCCTTCGTCCGGGAGGCCGTGGACGAGCTGGAGGAGCTGCGGCTGACCTGCCG
Source organism: Nakamurella sp. (assembly GCA_052039515.1). Classification (GTDB taxonomy): domain Bacteria; phylum Actinomycetota; class Actinomycetes; order Mycobacteriales; family Nakamurellaceae; genus Nakamurella. The sequence goes on from JBQGEH010000433.1 coordinate 2,425, forward strand.
GCAGGTGCGCTGCGAGGCCGCGGTGGCCCTCGGCGACCACCGGGAGGTGCTCACCGAGCTGGACGCCCTGGCCCGCGCGCACCCCTACCGGGAGTCGCTGTGGCGGCTGCTGGTGCTGGCGTTGTACCGCGACGGCCGGACGGTGACCGCACTCGAGCGGTACCGCACCTTCGCCGACGGGCTCGCCGACGAGCTCGGCCTGGACCCGTCGCGGGAGCTGCAGGACCTGCAGGCCCGTATCCTGCGGCAGGACCCGGCGCTGGACCTCGGGCCCGCTCCGACCACCGCCCCGGCGGCACCTCGACCGGCCGATCCCGTCCCGGAGCCGGCGGGCCCGGCGGTCCACGGGCGCGGGCGGGAGCTCGAGCTGCTCACCGGTGTCGTCGCCGACCTCACCGCCGGCCGGTCCCCGCTGCTGGTGGTGGCCGGCCCCGCCGGCATCGGCAAATCGACGCTGATGGGGGAACTCGACCGGTCGGCACGGGCCGCCGGTGCCGCGGTCGGCTGGGGGCGCT
>JBQGEH010000434.1:0-6033 GCA_052039515.1 Nakamurella sp.
GCCCGGTCCCCGGCGGGCGGCCCGACGGTTGGCACACTGGACGCGGCGACTCGGGGAGGCGGAGACAGCGATGCGGTCACGACGGTGGTGGGTGGCGGCGGTGGCCGTCGTCCTCGGACTCAGCGCCTGCACGACGACCACCCTGACCCCGACCGACACCACCTCGTCGCCGGCACCCACCACCTCGGTGTCCACGTCGCCGGAACAGTCGACGCAGGCAACCGCCCCGGGGAGCACCGCGGCCACCGACGCCCCGTCGTCGGAGATCACCCCGACGGATCCGACGAGCGACGCGACGACAGCGTCCGCCTCGGCGTCCGAGGTCACCGCGACACCGGCCACCTACACCCCGCCCGTCGACGCCGCGCCGGTCGACGGCGCCTGCCCCTATCTGGACCGGGACCAGGTGCAGTCCGACACCGGCCAGCGGACCGGAACCCCGCAGATCCGTCCGGCCGAGCCCCAGCCGGTGTGCGAGTTCGTCCGCAATGACGGCAACTACCTGGCCACCGTGCGGGTGCTGCAGCTGAACTCCGACGCCACCGCCGTCGCCGCCGTCGACCACTACGTCCCCCGCGACGCCTCCAATCCGGAGACCCGGCCATCCGGCTGGACCGGCGGATCGCTGGCCACCGACGACGGCAGCACCTACGGGGTGTCCAAGGGCACCTACGCCGTCATCGCCCGGACCAACCAGAAGCAGTCGGTCTACGCGCGGCTGCTCGTCGAGCACGCGATCGCCGACCTGGGTCTCTGACCGGCGCGATCGCCGCCGGTCCCCGGCGTCTCTGGAAGGATGGACGCATGACTCAGACCGCGACCATCCACACCTCGCTGGGCGACATCGTCGTCGAGCTGTTCCCGAACCACGCACCCAAGACGGTGGCCAACTTCGTCGGGCTCGCCACCGGCACCCGCGAGTACAGCGCCCCCAACGCCAAGGGCGAGGCGACCGGCCCGTTCTACAACGGCTCGATCTTCCACCGCGTGATGGACGGCTTCATGATCCAGGGCGGCGACCCGACCGGCACCGGCCGCGGTGGCCCCGGCTACAAGTTCGCCGACGAGTTCCACGGCGAGCTGCAGTTCAACAAGCCCTACCTGCTGGCCATGGCCAACGCCGGGCCCGGCACCAACGGCAGCCAGTTCTTCATCACCACCGGCAACTACCCGCACCTGAACATGAAGCACACCATCTTCGGCGAGGTGAAGGACCCGGCCTCGATCGCCGTCGTCGACGCCATCTCCGCCACCCCGGTGGACCGCTTCGACCGGCCCACCACCGACGTCGTCATCGAGTCGATCACGGTCGACGGCACCGCCGACTGACGGTGGTCTCCCTCCGAAACCCACCGGACGCCGGATGACTCAGCCGCCCCCGGGCCACCCGCCCGCCGCGAGCGTCGGGACCACCTGTCTGTGGCACCCCGACCGGCAGACCGCGCTGTCCTGCAGCCGCTGCGGACGGCCGGCCTGCCCGGAGTGCCTGACCCCGGCGTCGGTGGGGTTCCACTGCCGGCAGTGCGTCGCCGAGAGCAACGCGCAGCGCTCGGCGACCGCCCCCCGCACGGTCGCCGGCGGGATCGTCGGGAAGCAGCCGGTGGTCGCCGTCGGGCTGATCGTGGTGAACGTCGTGGTCTTCGTGATCACGATGATCCAGGGCGGCGGGGAGAGCACGCTGCTGCGGTCGGCGCTGTTCCGTGAAGGCGCGTTGTCGCCGATGTACGTGGCGTCGGGCGACTGGTGGCAGCTCGTCACCAGTGGGTTCCTGCACGGCGGCGTCGCGCACATCGCGATGAACATGCTGTCGCTGTATCTGATCGGCGTCGGCCTGGAACGCTTCCTCGGCGCCGCCCGGTTCCTCACCGTGTACGGACTCAGCCTGCTCGGCGGGTCGGTCGCGGTCTACCTGCTCGACGCGCCGAACTCGTTGACCGTCGGCGCGTCCGGCGCGATCTTCGGCCTGCTCGGCGCCCTGCTGATGATCTACAAGCGACTGCGGCTGGACCTGCGGCAGCTCGGCGTGATCCTCGCGCTCAACGCGTTCATCACCTTCACCGTCTCGAACATCTCCTGGCAGGGTCACCTCGGCGGTTTCGTCGTCGGCGCGATCGTCGGCGCCGCCATGGTCTATGCGCCGCCGCGGAGCCGGATGGTGTGGCAGGTCGGGGTCTCCGTGGGCGTGTTCGTCGCCCTGGTCGCGCTGATCCTGGTGCGCAACGGGACGATCGGCGACTGGGTCTGCACGGTCAACGCCTGCCGCCAGGTCGGCTGATCAGCCGCCGGTCCGGATCTTGGCGAGCTCGACGGCGACCTCGGCCGGGTCCTGACCGAGATCCATCCGGCCGAACACCAGCAGCTCGTCGTCGTCGAGGTCGATCTCCAGCGAGTGGTTGACCGTGCCGAGGCGCTTGCGCCCCACGACCTCCATCCGGCGGACCCGGCTCCACGGGATCCGCCGGCTGCCCGACACCGATCCGACGACGATGCCGTCCACCGACGCCCGCAACCGGTCCCGCATCCGCCAGCCGACGACCATCGCCGCGAGGACCACGATCATCACCGCGCCGGCGACGATGCGGTCGCCGAAGTTGCCCGCGACGACCATCCACAGCACGCCGACGGCCAGCAGGACCCCACCGAAGACGAACGCCCCCGGACGCGGTCCCCAGCGCAGTTCGGTCACGTCCGCCGCCTCTCGCTCACGCCCGGCCCGGGCGCGGCGTTGTCCACAGGGGTTGTGCACATTGGGGATGAATGACATCCATGTCGTTCGCCTGGCCGCAGCGCCGCGACGACAGCGTCATCGCAGGTCAGCGCCACCGCATGGTCATGATGAGGCCGGCGATGAGCAGACCGAAGGCGATGCCGAAGTTCCAGTTGCCGAGGTCGCGCATGAACGCGATGCCGTCGCCCCACAGGTAGAACACGATCAGCCAGAGCAGACCGACGATGAACAGCCCGAGCATGATCGACAGGAAGACCGGCCCCGACGGTGCGGCGACCTTGGCGCGCAGCGACGCCGATTCCGCCTGGGTCGTCCGCGAGGCGGTGGTGACGGTGTCCTTCTTGCGGACCTTGGACTTCGGCATCGGAGTTCCTTCACGACGGACGGCGCCTGGTGGACAGGCGCCGTGCTTGCTGGTGCGGCGACGATTCCGGGACCGACGGGGATGGTGACGCCGGACGGTAGGCTCGCCACTGAACGTGACGAACTGGTGGGTCCAGCGTACTTCGTCCCGCCGTCCCGTGAGCCCGTCCGCGCTGTTCACGGCCCGGACCGGCGGGGATCGGCACGCGGAGACCAGGCCGGGTGGGGAGGTGTGGCGTGACGGTTCCGCCGCCGTCGGAGACCCCGCCGACCGCTGCCCCGTCCCGGCGCCGCCGTGGCTGGCAGATCGGCGCGATCGTGATCTGTCTGGCCGGCGGCTACCTGTTCGGCACCGCCCGGTCCTATTCCGGGGGCGACGAGATCCGGCCCCGCAACGTCGAGCTGTCCGGGCTGATCAACGAAGCCCAGCAGCGGGTCGGCGAGGCGGAGAAGCAGGCGCAGACCCTGCAGGGGCAGATCGACCTCGCCGCCGGGCAGGACGTGTCGCCGCGGGTGGCCGAGCAGCGTGCGGACGCCGATCGGCTCGCCCCGGCCGCTGGTCTGACCCCGGTCCAGGGCCCGGGCGTGACGGTGACCATGACCGACGCGCCCCGCGACTCCGACGGCAAGTACCCCGCCGACGCCAACCCCGACGACCTCGTCGTGCACCAGCAGGACGTCCAGTCGGTGGTGAATGCGCTGTGGGCCGGTGGCGCCGAGGCGATGACGATCATGGACCAGCGGGTCATCGCCACCTCCGCCGTCCGCTGCATCGGCAACACCCTGCTGCTGATGGGCCGCGCGTACTCACCGCCGTTCGTGGTGTCGGCGATCGGGCCGTCCGGGCCGATGATCGCCGCCATCGAGGCCGAGCCGGGCGTCACGCTGTTCCGGCAGTACGTGGACCGCTTCAACCTCGGATTCGAGATCGAGATCGACGACGACGTGCAGGCGCCCGCCTACGACGGCCTCGTCCGGATGACCGCAGCGCAGGAGGTACCCCGGTGACACCCGACCGCAGGTCCGCCCGATGAGCACCGGGCAGCTCGAGACCACGAGCCCACCGCCGCCGCCCCGCAAGGTCGGCGGCTTCCGCGACGAACCGGTCCGCACGACCATCCGAGGCATCGGGCAGCTGTTCATCACCCTCGGGGTGGTGCTGCTGCTGTTCGTCGTCTACGAGGTGTACGTCACCGACTACTTCGGCGCCCGCAAGCAGGAGGCGGTCAAGGAGCAGATGGAGGCGCGCTGGAACGGGGCCGGGGCGTCGGACGTGCCACCGGCCGGCGGCGACGACGGTGGGGGCGACGACGGCGCGCTGGTCCCGGCCGACGGCCAGGTGGTCGACCCGGCCGAGCGCACCCGGAAGTACGACACCGAGATCGGTCAGGGCTTCGCCAACCTGGAGATCCCGGTGTTCGGTGCCGACTACGACTTCACCATCGTCGAGGGCACCACCGCCGAGGACCTGTACGGCAACCCCGGTCACTACGACGACACCCAGTACCCGGGCGAGCTCGGCAACTTCGCCGTCGCCGGGCACCGGGTCAGCAAGGGCGCCCCGTTCAACGCGCTCGGAACGCTGAACTCCTGCGACGCCATCGTCGTGGAGACCCAGTCGGAATGGTTCGTCTACCGGGTGCTGCCGATGGCCGACGAGGCCGCCGGCTGGAACCCCGCGGCCCGCGCGCAGTGCGCCGACGTGGCCCCGCTGACCGGGGCGTACGAGGGGGTGGTCGGCCGGGAGATCGTCGACCCGTCGGACTACGCGCAGGTGCTGCCGATCCCGCACGTCAACGCGGCCGGGCCGGAGGCGCTGGCCGCCGCCACCCAGCGGCTCATCACCCTCACCACCTGCCACCCGCAGTTCTCCGACCGCGAGCGGATGATCATCCACGGCGTGCTGACCAAGACCTACGCCAAGGCGGACGGCTTCCTGCCGCCGGAACTCAGTGAGGTGGGCTGATGTACACCTGGATCTGGCGGCACCTGCCCGGGTCGACCTGGGCCAAGGCCGGACAGGCGCTGGTGCTGTTCCTGGCCGTGGTCGCGCTGCTGTTCTTCGTGGTCTTCCCGTGGGCCGAGCCGTACCTGCCGTTCGACCAGGTGGAAGTCGGTTGAACCGACAGGTCGGGCTGAGTGGGATGAACCCGACCCTGGCTGGGAGGATCGGATCGTGACCCGCATCCTCGTCGTGGACAACTACGACTCGTTCGTCTTCAACCTCGTCCAGTACCTGCAGCAGCTCGGCGCGGACTGCGTCGTGCGGCGCAACGACGCGGTGACCACCGCCGAGGTCGCCGATCTCGGCGTCGACGGCATCCTGCTGTCACCCGGGCCGGGGGAACCGAAGGACGCCGGCGTCAGCGAGGACATGATCCGCCACGCGGCCGAGCACGAGACGCCGCTGCTCGGTGTGTGCCTCGGCCACCAGGCGATCGCCGAGGTGTACGGGGCCGTCGTGTCCCGGGCGCCGGAGCTGCTGCACGGCCGCACCTCGCAAGTGCACCACCACGACGACACCGTCTTCGCCGGGCTGCCCGACCCGTTCACCGCCACCCGCTACCACTCGCTGGCGGTGGAATCGGACACGGTCACCGACGAGCTGGTCGTCACCGCCCGCACCGAGGGCGGCGTGATCATGGGGCTGCGCCACCGCGACCACCCCATCGAAGGGGTGCAGTTCCACCCGGAGTCGGTCCTCACCCAGGGCGGCCACCGGATGCTCGCGAACTGGCTCGCCGAGTGCGGCCGCCCCGAGGCCCGGGACGCCGTGGGCCCGCTGGAGGCCGAGGTCGAGGCGCTGCGCACCGCGGCGGTCTGACCGTGCTGGAGCTGCGGCCCAACTGCGAACGCTGCGACGTCGACCTGCCGCCGGACAGCCCCGACGCCCGGATCTGCACCTTCGAGTGCACGTTCTGCGCGGACTGCGTCGAGCGGGC
>JBQGEH010000435.1:0-2472 GCA_052039515.1 Nakamurella sp.
GACTCGGTGGTGCCGGCCGACTGGCTGATCCGTCAGGTGCGCCTCGCCCGCGACGGTGTGGACCTGGTGCTGGGCACGGTCTGTCCCGATCCGGCCGAGATCGACGCCTGGGCGCTCGCGGCCTGGCACGCCCGGCACCCGCCGGTCGACGGGCATCCGTACGTGCACGGCGCCAATCTCGGCGTCCGCGCCGACGCCTACCTGCGGGCGGGCGGGTTCCGCGCCGTCCGCGAGCACGAGGACGTGCTGCTGGCGGCCGCGGTGCGGGCGACCGGCGGGGTGGTCGCGAGCCCGGCCGACGGCCCCGTGCGGACCTCCGCGCGCGTCGTGGGCCGGACCCCGGGTGGCTTCGCCGGGTACCTGGACGAGCTGCGCCGCGACGGCGTGCCCGACGAGCCGTTAGCGGCCGGATTCGGCCAGCAGTGACCCGGCGTCCTTGTCCGGGCGCAGGCCCCGCCAGCTCGACGCCCGGATCCGGCCGGTGTCGGTCCATTCGCCGAAGCTGATCTCGCCGACCAGCTCCGGCTCCACCCAGACGGCGTCCCGCCGCTCGGCCGCGGGGAGCGCACCCGCGAACGGGGAACTGCTGCGCCGCAACGGCTCCAGCAGCTCCATCAGGGTGTCCAGGGCGGCCTGGTCGAAGCCGGTGCCGACCTTGCCGGCGTAGCGCAGCCGACCACCGTCGGGCACCCCGACGAGCAGTGACCCCAGCGACCCGGCCCGGGCCCCGTTCCCGGGCTTCCAGCCGCCGACGATCACCTCCAGGTCGGAGAAGTTCTTGAGCTTCAACCACGTCCGGGACCGCTTCCCCGGCCGGTACACCGAGTCCCGCCGCTTGGCCACGATCCCCTCGAGCCGCTGCTCCCGGGTGGCGGCGAGCGCGGCCGTCGCCGGGCCGGGCAGCTGCTCGGGGGTGTGGCAGCGCCGGCCCTCGAACGCCATGGCCGTCAACAACGTCCGGCGGTCGTCGTAGCGTTTCTCGAGCAGCGACACGCCTTTCAGCTCCAGGACGTCGAAGGCCAGGAAGTCGACCGGGATCTCGTCACGGAGCCGGGCGATCTCCGCCGGCTGAGCCACGTTCATCCGGCGCTGCAGCCGGGAGAAGCTGGGGACGCCGGGACGGGCGAAGGCGACGATCTCGCCGTCCAGCACCGCGTCCAGATCCCCCAGCAGGGCGGTCATCTCGATGAGCTCGGGGTAGGTGGCGGTGATGTCGTTGCCGTTGCGCGACATCAGCGTCAGCTCACCGTGCCGGACGTGGGCCAACGCCCGCACCCCGTCCCACTTGCCCTCGTACGCCCAGGTGTCGCCGTCACCGACCTCGTCCACACCGCCCGCGGTGGCGAGCATCGGCGACAGCTCCCGGGGGTCGACACGGCGCGCCGCGGGCCGGCTCTCGCCGGGCTGCTCGCGGGTGCGGTGCAGCAGCCAGTTCTTCCCGTCGGTACGGATCAGCGCGAACCGGCCGCGGGCGCGGTCCCCGTGCAGGGTCATGATGACCTCGTCGGGACGCCACTTCTCTGTCTCGTAGGTGCCCGAGTCCCAGATGGTCATCTCGCCGCCGCCGTACTCGCCGTGCGGGATCGTCCCTTCGAAGGTCGCGTACTCCAGCGGGTGGTCCTCGGTGTGCACCGCCAGCCGGTTGGACCGGGCGTCCTCCGGGATGCCGCGGGGCACCGCCCAGCTGACCAGCACGCCGTCGCGTTCCAGGCGCAGGTCCCAGTGCAGGGCGCGGGCGTGGTGCTCCTGGATGACGAAGGTGTTCCCCGCACCCGGCGGCAGCGGGCCCGGCTCGGGCACCGGCTCCGGGGTCTTCGTCCGGTCGCGTTTCGCGCGGTAGATGGTGAGCTTCGCGCCGGGCTCCTCCTCGCTCCCCCAGCCGCCGCCTCCGCCGAACCGGCCGCCCCCGCTGACCGGCGCGTTCCGCGGGGCCGGGGTGGTCTCCGGCCCGAGCGCGGCCAACAGGTCACCGTCGGCGCGGACCCGCTCGAGCACCTCGTCCAGGGTGAGGTGGGTCAGGCCCGGTGCGGCGATCTCGTCCCAGCTGCGGGGGGCCGCCGCCATGGCGTGCTCGCGGCCGCGCAACGAGTAGGGCGAGATCGTCGTCTTGGCGACGCTGTTCTGGCTCCAGTCGATGAACACCTTCCCGGCCCGCAGCGCCTTGCTCATCTGCGACAGGGCGAGCGACGGCAGCCGACGCTGGACGGTGCGGGCCACCGCGTGCGCCCAGCTGGAGATCTCCTCGGAGCTGCGGGTTCCGTCGACCCGGGCGTACAGGTGCAGGCCCTTGCTGCCGCTGGTCACCGGGACGCTGACCATCTCCGCCGCGTCCAGATGGTCCTTCACCGCGAACGCCACCTCGGCGCACTGCTCGAGCGTTGCCCCCGGGCCGGGATCGAGGTCGAAGACAACGCGGTCGGGGGGGGGGGGGCCGCCCGCCCCGCCCGCCCACACAAAAGCCAAAAGAACAAA
>JBQGEH010000436.1:0-5782 GCA_052039515.1 Nakamurella sp.
ACAACCGGGCCCCGGCCTGCTCTGTCCCCATCCCGCAGCGGGCGGGCGGCCCGCCGCCGTCCGTGGTCCCTAGCGTCGCTGCCATCGACGGCCGGGGGGACGGATGCGCACGACCAGACAGGCCACGCGCCGATCACCGTCCCACCGCGCCGGGCGCCGGCCGACCGGGCCCGGATGGTCGGCCGCCCGGCCGGACGACGAGGCGCGACGGCGCGAACGGTCGGTACGGGCGCTCCGGGCCCGGTCCTGGCGCAGCCGGTGGACCGGTCGCGTCGGCGGGCGCCGCTACCGGGCGCTGCGTCGGGCCCTGGCCGTGGCGCTGCTGGTGCTGGCCGGGATCTCGGCGGTGCGCCCTGATCCGTCGGCGTCCGGCTCCACCGCCGTCACCCTGACCCGCGATCTGCCCGTCGGGGCCGCGCTGACTGCCGCCGACGTCACGCTGCGCCCGGTCGACGCGCCGCCGGACGGCGCGCTCACCGATGCCGCCGCGGTCACCGGCCGGCGGTTGACCTCGGCCGCGCGCCGCGGCGAGGTGCTCACCGACCGGCGTCTCGTCGACACCCCGGGTCCCGAACCCGGACCGGGACGGGCGGCGGTCGCCGTGCGCCCGGCCGACCCGGCGGTGCTGCAGCTGCTGCAGGCCGGGACCGCGGTGGCCGTCGTCGGCGTCACCCCGGACGGTGAGGTGGCCACGCTGTCGGAGGACGGACTGGTGCTCGCCGTGCTGGACGCCGACGCGGGCTCCGGCCGGGACGCACGCCCGGTGCTGCTGTCGGTACCGGTCGCCGACGCCGACCGGCTCGCCGGGGCCGCCCTGACCGGTGACATCGCGGTGCGACTGCGCTGACCGACCCGGACGAGCGCAACACCCGTCCGGTCGTTTCATCCGCCCGGATCACCGGGGGCTACGCTCCGTGCGTCAGCCGCGCGGCGTTGCGCACCCCCGACCCACCTCACTGACCCTGCGAGGAGATCTCCGTGCTCAAAGGCTTCAAGGACTTCCTGTTCCGCGGCAACATCGTCGAGCTGGCCATCGCGGTCGTCATCGGCGGCGCCTTCACCGCGCTGGTCGGCAGCTTCACGACCGCGATCATCCAGCCGATCCTGGCCAGCATCGGCGGCGTCAACGCCGACGGTCTCGGCTTCAACATCCTCGGGTCCAGCGGCGGCCAGAACACCTTCGTCAACATCGGCGCCGTCATCACCGCGGCGATCACGTTCTTCATCACCGCGGCGGTCGTCTACTTCATCTTCATCGTCCCGATGAACAAGATCACCGAGCGGCGCAAGAAGAACATGAAGCCGGTCGACGCCGCACCCACCGACAACGAGCTGCTGCTGCAGATCCGGGACCTGCTCAAGGCCCAGCAGGACAGCCGTGGCACCGAGGGCGGCACCGTCCCGCCGGCGACCCCGACGCTCTGACCGGTCCGGCCGCCCGGCCGCGGCGTCAGCCGTGGTGGGGCGGCCGGTTCTCCAGGTACCAGGACTCCGCGTCCCGGCCGGCCGGGATCTCCGGGTCCGGCAGGTCGTCGCGGGTACTGACCGGGTCGGAGCCGAAGATCCGGTCCAGCTCGGCCCTGGTGGGACGCGCCGGACGAGCCGGGTCGGCGGGTTCCGGTCCGGTCACCGGTGTCCTCGCGCGGGGACGCGCACCGCTCAGAGCTCCTCGAGGTCGGACAGCTCGCCGATGAGGTAGGCCGCCAACGGCGACAGCGTGGCCAGCGCGTCACGGATCGCCTGCCGGGACCCGGGGATGTTGACGACCAGCGTCGACCCGGACACCCCGACCAGCCCGCGGGAGACCACCGCCTCCATCACCCCGGCCGTCATCCCCGACCAGCGCAGCGCCTGGCTGACCCCGAGCAGTTCGCGGTCCAGGATCTCCGCGGTCACGTCCGGCACCACGTCGCGCGGGGAGACGCCCGTGCCGCCGACGGTGACGACCAGGTCGACCCCGCCGATGACGGCGGTGTTGAGGGCGTTGCGGATGTCGGGCTCGTCGGACGGCACGGTGACGCTGCCGTCGACCACGAAACCGGCCTCGACCAGCAGCTCGGTGACCAGCGCGCCGGTGCCGTCGTCCTCCGCCTCGTGCAGGTGCCGGTCGGCGACCAGCACGATGAGGGCTCGGCCGTAACGGTCGGTGAGTGCGGGCACGCGCGAACCTTTCGTCGCCCGGCCGGCGTCGAGGGCCTCCGGGTGGAACTCCCGCCGCCGGTGCAGCGGCGCCTCCCGAGACTAGCCGTCGGCGGCGCCCGGCGACCGCCCGGCCGGTCAGCCCAGGAACCGCGCCCCGGTGGTCCGGAACACCCCGGACGGTACCGCCGACACGTGGTTGCGGCCGGCCAGGCTCAGGAAGGTCCCGTCGGTCAGCGACGCCGCCCACGCCTCGGCCGGGTCGTGCAACGGGTCGTCGGTGCCCACCCCGACCAGCGTCGGCACCTCCGGGTCCGGCGCCCGGCGCTGCGCGTCCGGATCGTCGTGCAACGCCCGGACCAGGGCGGCCAGGGCACGCTCGTCGTTGGTCGGCAACGCACCGATGGTGCGGGCGATCCGCGCCGTCTCGGCGTCCACGGGGATCGGGCCACCGGCCACCGCCCGGTCCACCAGGTCCGGGTCCATCCAGCGCAGCAGCGGCTGCCCGGCGGTGCCCCCGACGACCAGCCGGCGGACCGGCACCGGGACCTCGGCGGCCGCCAGGTACTCCAGCAGGACCCGGGCGCCGAGTGAGTAGCCCACCGCGTCCACCGGGCCGCCGTCCGGCACCGCCGCCCGCAGCACCGCCGCCAAGTCGTCGACCCGCGCGGCCAGCCGGTAGCGGCCCGGGTCGTGCGGCGCGTCGCTGGCCCCGTGCCCACGCTGGTCGTAGCGGATCAGCGGCCGGCCGGCCGGGCCGGCGGCCCGCAACGCCCGCAGCCACCCGGCCTGGTCCCAGTTGACCCGGGCGTCGGAGCCCAGGCCGTGCACCAGCACCACCGGCACGACGTCCCCGGCCACCCCGGCATCCCCGGCCGCCCCGGCCTCCCCGGCCGAGGGGGCGACCGGTGCCCCGGCCGGATCGCCGGTCTCCACGTACAGCCGCAGGCGGGTGCCGTCAGGGGCGGCGACCTCCGCCGGCGCCGTCGAGGAGATGTGCATCGGCTCATGGTTCCCCATCAGCGGCGACACCGTCGGCCGACCCACCACCCAGTAGGGTCCGTCTGTGACCCGACACCGCCATCCGGCTCGCGATCTCGCGCAGATCGCCGTCTTCGCCGGCCTCATCGCCGCGCTCGGCCTGCCCGGTGGCGTCCAGATCGGATCGACCAGCGTGATGATCACCTTCCAGACCCTGGGGGTGATGCTGGCCGGCGCCGTCCTCGGCCCCCGCAAGGGCGTCGCGGCCGTCGCCGTCTTCGAGGTGCTGGTCGCCGCCGGTCTCCCGCTGCTGTCCGGCGGCCGCGGCGGGATCAGCTGGTTCACCACCGCCCCCAGCGCCGGCTACCCGTACGGCTGGCTGCTCGGCGCCGCCGCCGTCGGCCTCGCGACCCGGCGGCTGCTGCCGGCCTACCGGCTGCGCTACGCGCTGCCGCTCACCGCGGTCGGCGGGATGCTGCTGGTCTACGCCGTCGGTGTGCCGGTCACCGCGCTGAACGCCTCCGTCCCGCTGGGCGCGGCGTTCGTCGACTCGCTCAAGTTCTGGCCCGGGGACCTCATCAAGGTGGTCGTGACCGTGCTCGTCGCGCGGCAGGTCCACCGTGCCTACCCCGGCCTCATCCCGGTTCGCCGCCGGACCCCTGCCGCGACCCCCGCTGTCGGCACTGGCCGCACCGTCGACGCGCGGCCGACCACCCCGCGGGCGGTCACCGGCGACACCCGGCCGGCCACCCGTTCCGAGACCACCCCGACCGGCGGAGACCGATGAACCCGTCCGACCCCGACCTCCCGCCGGCCGACGTCGATCCGGCCCCGCAGTCCCCGCCACCGCAGGCCGAGCAGGAGGCACCCCCGGCGCCGACCGGCCTGGCCGACTGGCTGCGCGGCGCCCTGGACCACCCCGCCATCGATCTCGGCGGCGTCCGGCTGACCTACGGCGAACTCGCCGCCGAGATCAACGAGGCCGTCGACGGGCTGCACGCCACCGAACGTGGCGACGGACCCGCGGACGTGCTCGCGGTCGCCGACGCCGACCCGCTGGCCACCCTGATCGCCTGCTACGCCGCGCTGGTCGCCGACCGTCCGGTGCTGGTCCACGACCCCGAGCAGCCGGTGCCCGCGGTGACCGCGCCGCCGGCCGGCACCCAGCTGCTGCTGACCACGTCCGGCTCGACCGGCCGCCCCCGGGTCATCGCCCGCACCTGGGAGTCGTGGCGGGTCTCGTTCGAGCCGTTCACCGAGATCACCGGCATCGACGGCGACGACACGGTGGCGCTCACCGGCCCGCTGTACGGCAGCATGCACCTGCTCGCCGCGATGCACACGCTCTGGGTCGGCGCCACCCTCACCGACGACCTGACCGCCGCCTCGGTGATGCACTGCGTCCCCGCCGTCCTCGACAGCCTGCTGCGCGACGAGGACGGCAGCGCCCCGTCCGTGCGGCTCGCGGTCATCGGCGGGGCGCCGCTGACCACCGGTCTCGCCGACCGGGCCCGCGCCGCGGGCATCGAGCTCGTCGAGTACTACGGCGCCGCGGAGCTGTCCTTCGTCGCCGCCCGCCGCTACCGCCGGCCGCTCGCACCGTTCCCCGGGGTGGAGATCGACGCCCGCGACGGCGTCATCTGGGCGCGCTCGCCGTACCTGTCGCTGGGGTACGCCGGGGCCGCCGGGGCGCTGCGCGTGGACGACGACGGGTTCGCCTCGGTCGGTGACCTCGGCCAGTTCGTCGGGGAGTCGCTGGCCGTCCGCGGCCGCGGGGACGCCGCCATCACCACCAGCGGCGCCACCGTGCTGGCCGAGGACATCGAGGCCAGCCTGCTCGAGCTGCCCGGCGTCCGGGCCGTCGCCGTCGTCGGGCTGCCCCACGAGCGGCTCGGTGAGATCGTCGCCGCCGTGCTGGAGGTGGCGCCCGGGACCCGCGGCGCCGTCCTGCGCACCGAGGCCCGGTCCCGGCTGCAGAGTGCCGCCCTGCCTCGCCGCTGGTACGTCGCCACGCTGCCGCGCACCTCGGCCGGCAAGATCGCCCGGGCGGCCATCCGTGCCGGCCTGCTCGACGGGACGCTGGATGCGCAGCCGCTGGCCTGAGCCGGCCCCATCCGCCCGCCGGTGACCGTCGCGGTCGTCGCGGCCCGCCGCACCCCGGTCGGTACGGCCGGGCACGCGCTCGCCCAGCTGAGGGTGGCGGACCTCGCCGCGCCGGTGCTGCGGGAGCTCGCCGGCGGCATCCCGGTGGACGACGTGGTGCTGGGCAACTGCCTGGGACCGGGCGGCAACCCGGCCCGCGTCGCGGCCCTCGCCGCCGGGCTCGGCGCGCACACCCCCGCGGTCACCGTCGACCGGCAGTGCGGTTCCGGCCTGGACGCCGTCCTGCAGGGCGCGGCCCGGATCGCCGCGGGCGCGGCCGACGTGGTGCTGGCCGGGGGCGTCGAGTCCGCGTCCACCGCGCCGCACCGGCGGTGGCCCGACAGCGGCGAGCGCTACACCCGGGCCCCGTTCGCCCCGCCCGGCTTCCCCGACCCGGACATGGGCCCCGCCGCCGACGCCCTCGCCGTGCACCTCTGCGTCGGTCGCGCCGAGCACGACGCCTGGGCCGCCCGGTCATTCGCGCGGGGGGCCAGGGCCGCCGCGGCCGGCGCGTTCGACG
>JBQGEH010000437.1:0-5148 GCA_052039515.1 Nakamurella sp.
AGTCGCACGTGACGGTGCCGCAGATCGGCGGCATGTACGAGGGCGACATGTCCCGCAAGCGAACCCTCGTCGAGCACGGCTTCCGACTCCCGAGCGCCATGGACAACCGGCCGCTGCGGTGGGAGGAGTTCCTCGACCGGATCGGCCAGACGATCTACCTGTCGGCGACCCCGGGCAACTACGAGCTCGACAAGGTCGGCGGCGACACGGTGGAGCAGATCATCCGCCCGACCGGCCTCGTCGACCCGGAGGTCGTCATCAAGCCGACCCAGGGGCAGATCGACGACCTGGTGGGGGAGATCCGGGCCCGCGCCGAACGCGACGAGCGGGTACTGGTGACCACGCTGACCAAGAAGATGAGCGAAGACCTCACCGACTACCTGCTCGAACTGGGCATCCGGGTCCGCTACCTGCACTCCGAGGTCGACACCCTGCGGCGCGTCGAGCTGCTGCGCGAGCTGCGGATGGGCGAGTACGACGTCCTCATCGGCATCAACCTGCTGCGGGAGGGCCTCGACCTGCCCGAGGTGTCGCTGGTGGCGATCCTGGACGCCGACAAGGAGGGCTTCCTGCGGTCGGGGACGTCGCTGATCCAGACCATCGGCCGGGCGGCGCGGAACGTCAACGGTCAGGTGCACATGTACGCCGACCGGGTCACCGCGTCGATGGCCTCGGCGATCGAGGAGACCAACCGGCGCCGCGAGAAGCAGATCGCCTACAACCTCGAGCACGGCCTCGATCCGCAGCCGCTGCGGAAGAAGATCAACGACATCCTGGAGCGGGTGTACGCCGAGGCGGAGGACTCCATCGCCATCGGCGGGTCCGGTCGCAACATGTCCCGGGGCCGCAAGGCGCAGAGCGAGCCCGGTGGGTCGTCCGCGGGGATCTACGCCGGTCATCCCACCGCCGGGATGGCCCGTGGCGAGATGGCGAGCCTGGTGCAGCAGCTCACCGACCAGATGCTGGCCGCCGCGAAGGATCTGCAATTCGAGCTGGCCGGCCGGCTCCGTGACGAGATCGCCGAGCTGAAGAAGGAGCTGCGGCACATGGACGCCGCCATGGCCTGACGGGCCGGTCCGAGCTGAATTCCCCGGTCGGAGCGCTTCCGATTTCCGTTCTCGCTTCCGACATCGCGGAAGCGAGAACGGATATCGGAAGCGGGAACCTGCGGACGGCACCGGTCGTCAGCGCAGGAGCGGCGAGCGCGTGGGTCGGGACGCGACCCGGCGGTCAGTTCGTCTGCGTGAGGGTGCCGTCGCCGGGCAGGGTCACGTCGGCCTGGAAGGCGTCACCGCAGCCGGGGCCGTTGGGCTGACTCAACCGCGGCGCGACCACGCCGGTGCCGGCGACCGCCGGGCCGTCGGCAGGACGGACGGTGATTGACAGCCGGACGGGATCGGTCCCGGTGAGACGGTCGTCGGGGACGAGCCACGGGGAGGTGACGACCGGCGGCCGCGTCTCCCGGCAGTCGTCCTCCAGGCAGATCGACACCGTCACGGTGTCCGCCGGCGCGGCCGGCGTGGAGAGACCGACCTCCGAGGTCGGCACCGTCGTCCCCTCCGATGCCGGGACGGTCACCACGAATCCGGTCAGGGCGCCGACCGCGGTACAGACCGGTCCGGTGCAGCCCGCCACCGGCACCGCCAGCGTCAGTGCCAGCACGAGGCCGACCTCGCCCACCTTCCATCGACGTCGCGACCGCCGTCCGGGCACCGCCACCCCCTCGTGTCCGCCGACGGACCCGGTCCGGTCCGGAGCCGTCAGCTGGTGATGTCCTTCCGGCGGAACTTGAGGATGCCCAGACCGAAGAAGACCAGCGCGTACGCCACGCCGGCGAAGCTGCCCCGCACCATGTCGTCCCAGCGGATCGGGTCCGACAGCGTCCCGGTCCACGCGAAGCCGTAGTGGGTGGGCAGGAAGTTGCGGATGTCGGCGAGGGCGTCGATCTGGTCGAGGATCTGGCTCAGGATGGTCAGCAGCACCGCCCCGCCGACCGCGCCCAGCGGCGCGTCGGTGGAGACGCTGAGCAGGAACGCGAGCCCTGCCACCCACGACAGCTGCAGCACCATGAACAGCACCACGACGACCAGCCGGAACACGGTCGCGGCGCCGTCGAGCTGGTCGCCGACCGGCGTCGACAGCGGCCCGAAGCCGTACAGGATTCCGCCGAGGATCATCGCCGTCACCGGGAGCAGCACGATGGCCAGGATCGACAGCGCCCCGGCGACGAGCACCTTCTGCCGCACCAGCCGCATCCGCGGCACCGGCATCGCCAGCAGGTAGCGCAGCGACGACCACGACGCCTCGGACGCGATCGTGTCGCCGAAGAACAGCGAGATCACCACGATGAGCAGGAAGCTCGCCGAGAACACCATGGTCACCATGGCGAAGTTGCCGGCGCCGTTCTGGGCGAGGTCCACGATCGACGCCCGGGTGCTGCCCGACCGGCCGCCGCCGTTGTCGTCGTCACCGACGGCGAAGGCGATGGCCAGGATGACCGGCAGCAGCACCATGAAGCCGAGGGTGAACTGGGTGCGGCGTCGCTTGAGCTGCCGCCGCACCTCCACCCCGAACCGCAGCGTCCGTCCGGCCCGGTACCCGACCGCCACCCCCGAGGGGTCGGCGGCACCGGGTGCCGGCAGCGAGTCCAACGCCGCCACGGCAGCGTCGGCGGAACGGTCCTGGTGCACCGGGCTCATGACTGACCTCCACTTCCGGTGGCGCCGACGAGGTCGAGGAAGACGTCCTCGAGGCGGTTGCGGGGCGCCGCCGACGACACCGCGACGCCGGCCTCGACCAACGCGGCGATCGCGGTGGCCGGCGCGACACCGGCGAGGTCGACGTGCACCTGACGGTCGTCGATCTCGGCGCCGTCCACCCCCGGGATGGCCTGCAGCACGGCGCGGGCCCGCTCCGGGTCGTCCACGGTGAAGCTCATCTCGCCGGACAGCGCGATCAGCTCCTCGACCGTCCCCGACGCGATCACCTCGCCCTTGTTGACGACCACGACGTCGGTGCAGGTCTGTTCGACCTCGGCCAGCAGGTGCGACGACACCAGCACCGTCCGGCCGGTGGCGGCGTAGCGCCGCAGCACCTCCCGCATGGCGTGGATCTGGGGCGGGTCCAGCCCGTTGGTCGGTTCGTCGAGGATCAGCAGGTCCGGCAGGCCGAGCATGGCCTGGGCGATGGCCAGCCGCTGTCGCATGCCCTGCGAGTAGGTCCGCACCCGACGGTTCACCGCCGTGCCCAGGCCGGCGATGGCCAGCGCCTCGTCGAGGTGGGCGAGTTCCTTGGGCCGGCCGGTCGCCGCCCAGTACAGGTTCAGGTTGTCGGTACCGGTGAGGTGCGGCAGGAAGCCGCTGCCCTCGACGAACGACCCGATCCGGGACAGCACGGGCGAGCCGGGCACCACCTTCTGCCCGAACACCGTGATCTCGCCGGCGCTCGGGTTGATCAGGCCCATCACCATGCGCAGCGACGTCGTCTTGCCGGCACCGTTCGGGCCGAGCAGACCGACGACCTGCCCGGGCCGGACGTCGAAGCTGATGTCCTTCACGGCCACGACCCCGCCGGGGTACTCCTTGCGGAGCCCGGCGATCCGCAACGGGATGCGCGCGAGTTCCGGGTCGGCGGGCGGCGTGCGCCGGCGGACCAGACCGGCCAGCACCAGGCCGATGACCGCCAGTACGACGAGCACGATCAGCGCGACGAGCAGACCCACCGGGATCTCCGAGGTGGAGATGTTGCTGCCGCCGGCGACCGGGACCTGCAGGACACCGCCGTCGGCGAGCCCGACGAGGTGCACGGACGCCTGCGCGGGCAGCGCGTACCCCTGATCGGTGCTGGACACCACCAGTTGCACCGACGAACCCGCATCGACCTGCAGCGCGAAACCGGTGAGCGACACCGGCACCTCGACGGTCTGCCCCGGGGTCAGCCCGGTGACCCGGACGGGGGAGACCGCGCTGCCGGCCAGGGTGCGGACACCGCTCGCGGTGACCTTGTAGAGCTTGAGGAAGAAGGTGGCGTCCGCGCTCGCGTCCGCCGTCGCCGACAGCGGCGGCCCGGCGGTCACCGACAGCGTGGTCGTCGCGGGTCCGGTCATCAGCAGCTGCGAGGTCAGTGGATCCGAGGTGAAGGTCGCCGACTGACCGGGGATGTCCAGGCCGAGGGTGGCCAGCGCGGTGGACGCCGTGCCGCCCAGCCCGGGGAGCGACGACACCGCCGCGGGCGTCCCACCCGGCGGGTTGACCACCGGTGCGGTACGTCCGTTGAGCGTGACGGGCACCTGCTGGGCGGTGGCGCCTCCGATACCGGGGTAGCCGGACGCCTGCAGCGTGCGGCTGCGGACGTTGCCGGTGTCGGAGATGGCGCCGTCGATCGAGTAGCGGAACCCGAGGTCGGGCTTCGGCGAGCCGTCCTGGCGGAGGAAGTGGTCGAACCAGGAGTGGATGGCCGCCCGGGTCTGGGCGTCGATGCCGCCACCGTCGTGGCCGCCGGCGAACCAGATGACGGAGACGTCCTGGTTGCCGTTCGCGGCGATCGCCTTCGCGTTGGCGTCGGCCTGGTCGAGTCCGAACAGGGTGTCCCGTTCGCCCTGCACCAGCAGCGTCGGGGCCGTGATGTCCCCGACGACCTGGGACGGCGACGACCGGTCGAGCAGCGCCTTGAGCTCGGCGGTCAGCTGTCCGGTCTCGGCGACCTGCAGGTAGGCGGTGCACAGGTCCGTCGCCAGCCGGCCGCACAACGCGCCCGCCGCGGACGGCAGCCCGGAACCGCCGTCGCTGCTGCCGCCGTTGCCCACGGACCCGCCCGTCCCGGCCGCCGGCGTCTCTTCGGTGTCCGACGGTTCGGCGGACGTCGAAGACTGGGCGGACGTGGACGACTCCGACGTGCTGCTGTCGGACGACGCGGTGCCGGTGCCGTTGGCGCCGCCGAGCAGGCCACCGAGGCCGCCGAGTCCGCCGGCACCCCCGGCTCCGCCGGACAGGCTGATCGAGGTGACCAGCACCGAGGCCCAGTACTTCTTGAACACACCGTCCAGGCCGTCGCCGCTCCCGGTGTCGGCGAAGTTCGGGAACAGGGCGTCTGACAGGCTGTGCCAGGTGATCAGCGGCACCACCGCGTCGACCCGCGGGTCGATGCCGC
>JBQGEH010000438.1:0-7697 GCA_052039515.1 Nakamurella sp.
CAGCGGGCGCACGATGGCTCAACCGGCAGGTGTGGGACCCCTTCTGCGCGGATTAGGCCAACGCCGATAATGCACATTATGTAAAGTATGGCGAATCAGGCGATCCCCCGCACTGGTCCCGTAGGTCCAGGGTGCCGCGCCACCTCAAGCACCTCCGTTCAAGAGGCCAACTGTCGCTGTTGTCGTGGGCCTGCGCTCGCCGCCTGGTCTGCTCCCGGGTGTGCATCACGACGACGAAGATGACACCGCCGACCGTGACCGCGGCGCTCGCGATCTCAGACAACGCAGTAGGAAGTCGTCGAGGCTGCAGGTGGTAGGTCAACGACACACGGCCCGGCGGGGTTGCGGCGAACGATGACGCCGGGATGCGACGCATTAATGTTCGTCCGAAGCGTCCGGCTACCGGAGGGTGGAATTGTGTTCCCGAGATATGAGGGTCTGCGTGCGATCGAATTCGGAACTCCCGGTGAGTTCCGTGAAGAGCTGAACGCGCTGATCGTGGCGGGCACGAAGACTGCGACGATCGGGCATCCCAACGACTACACATCAGAGAACGAAGTGCCGGAGACCGTTGGCGAACGCCTTGCGGTGCTCGATTCCGATGGGCAGCTAGTCACACACATTGAGATCACAGACATCGCCCTCATGCCGCTGAGCGAGATAGATGACGACTTTGCGCG
Organism: Nakamurella sp.; assembly: GCA_052039515.1. Taxonomy (GTDB): domain Bacteria; phylum Actinomycetota; class Actinomycetes; order Mycobacteriales; family Nakamurellaceae; genus Nakamurella. Next base: position 681 of record JBQGEH010000438.1, read on the forward strand.
AGCCTCCGGGGAAGGCCACAGGGACGCCGACCATCTTCGCAGCGGATACACCAGGTATTGGGCAGACGCCGGATTGAATGTCACGCCTCATGATCTGGTCTACGCCATTCGGTTCTCACTCAGCGTCCCGTGATACGCGCCGCAGGACACTGCCTGGCCCGTCTACCCGTACCGTGCGCTCTGCTCCCCACCACCTACGGCACCCAGCCCAACACGGTCACCCTTCTTGACATCCGACGAGACCTCGATCGCAATGTCGTCGCGCACTTTGAGTGGCCTCGCAGCTCAAGTTCAAACCGATGGCACACGGCCTTCCTTGACTATCGACATCGGGCTGCCGTTCACCGCATCAATTACGTCTCCCACCACGGCTCCGACGTCACCACCTCGTACCGGCCGACCAGCGCCGCCCGCACCTCCTGCAGCAGCGCAGCGCCGACAGCCAGGTACTCCGGCTCCCCCGGTCCGTCCAGCGGTACCCGGTCTTCGCGGTAGGCGGCGTTGTGGGCCACCAGCTCCTGCGTCAGTGAGTCGGGCAGGCCCAACGCGGCCGGGTCGACAGGCTCCCCGTCGCGCCACAGCGGCCCGCGCCCGTAGTCCGGCCAGAACTCGAGGACCGGCACCACGTCAGGACGGCCCGGTTGCGGTGATCAGCCGGTTCAGGGTGTCGCGGAGCTCGGTCAGTTGCTCCACGGTGAAGCCGAGCCGGGACGCGACCGTCCCCGGCACGGCCTCGGCTCGTGCGCGCAGCGCCACGCCCTCCGCGGTGAGACGCACGGCGAGCTGACGCTCGTCTCGGCGGTCCCGCTCCCGGACGATGAGTCCGGACCGTTCCAGCCGCTTCAGCAACGGCGACAGTGTCCCCGGATCCAGCGCGAGCAACCGGCTCAGCTCGACGACGGTGCGCGGCTCCGACTCCCACAACGCCAGCATCACCAGGTACTGAGGGTGGGTCAGCCCCATCGGCTCGAGGATCGGCTTGTACAGCGCGACGACGTTCCGGGCGGCCACGACGACCGCCAGACAGACCTGGCGATCCAACGCCAGCGGGTTGTCCGTCTCCGCCGTGATCTCGGTGACCATCGTCGTTCCTTCTGTTAGTGCACCAACGATTGGGCTACCATAGCAGCATGACCGTGATGACCGCCGCCGCCGGTGGTGACTTCGAGTTCAGCCCCTGGTTCTTCGTCGCCTTCGGGATCATGTTGGTGGTCGCCTGCACCCTCGGCCCACTGTCGCGCTGGCACGAGCGTCGCGAGGAGCGTCAGCTGGCCCGGCAAAAGGCCACCAGGGACGACGCCGCAGAAACCGTCGCACCGGACGGCGACGACAAGCCCCTCCCGAGCTGACCTCCGCCGTCTCGACGACGACGGTTCCGCTCCTACGCTGTCCCGATGGGACCTCTGGCGCTGCCCCCGTGGATCGGGATCGCACTCTTCTGTCTCGGCGTGGTCGTGCTGATCGGTGCCGGTCGCACCCTGCTCGCCGGTCGGCGTCGGGCCCGCAGTTGGCTGCGCCGCGACGGACGGGTCGTCTCGTCCCGCCTCGACGACGGCGCCATCCGGTACCAGGTGTCGTTCCGGCACGAGGGTCGGGAGATCCGGTTCTGGAACCGGTTCACCAGCGGCACCGGCATCGACCCCGTCGGCCGTGAGGTCACCGTGCTCGTCAACCCGGCCGACGCCGGCGACGCGGTCGTGGAGCGTGGGGCTGCCGGGTCGGGTGTCAGTGGTGCCGCGTTCGGGCTCTTCGGGCTCGTCCTCGTCGCGGTCGGCGTCGTCGTTCTCGGCCACTGAGCCACACCGGCCGACCCGCCGGCCCCGCGAAACCCGATCCGCGAGCCCGTGGACATGACGGGCCGGTTCAGGCCGCCACAGACGGGTATGCCACCGGTGCAGGGCGCACTCGAAGAGAGGGTGTGAACCACCGCCGCAGGAGCTGCACGACATGACCGATCGCGAAACCACCGCACCCTTCGTCCCCGGAGTCCCCGGAAGCGAGGCCCCGGCCGCCCACGAACCCACCGAACCGCGCAATCCCCCACCGCCGAAGGCCGACCAGGCCGGTCCGGACACCAGGACACCGACCGGCGCGGCCACCGGCGCCCCACCCGAGGCGATGTCCGGTCAGGGCGCGTTCCTGACCACGGCGCACGGCGCCCGCATCCGCGACACCGACCACTCGCTGCGAGCCGGTCGCCGCGGGCCGACGCTCCTGCAGGACCACCACCTCCGCGAGAAGGTCAGTCACTTCGACCACGAGCGCATCCCGGAGCGGGTGGTCCACGCCCGCGGAGCCGCCGCCCACGGGGTCTTCGAGGCCAACGGTGCCGCCGCCGGGATCTGCCGGGCCGCCTTCCTGGCCGAGGGCGTCTCGACGCCGGTGTTCGTGCGGTTCTCGACCGTGCTCGGCAGCCGCGGTTCGGCCGACCTCGCTCGCGACACCCGCGGTTTCGCCACCCGCTTCTACACCACCGAGGGCAACTACGACCTGGTCGGCAACAACATCCCGGTCTTCTTCATCCAGGACGCGATCAAGTTCCCCGACCTGATCCACGCGGCCAAACCGCAGCCGGACCGGGAGATCCCGCAGGCGCAGAGCGCCCACGACACGTTCTGGGACTTCGCGTCGCTGCACACCGAGGCGCAGGCGCACACGATGTGGAACATGTCCGACCGGGGTATCCCCCGCTCCTACCGCACGATGGAGGGGTTCGGCGTCCACACGTGGCGGCTGTCCAACGCGGACGGCGACACCTGCCTCGTCAAGTTCCACTGGAAGCCGCGACAGGGCGTGCACTCGGTCACCTGGGAGGAGGCGCTGCTGTCCAACGGCTACGACCCCGACTACCACCGGCGTGATCTCGCCGACGCGATCGAGGCGGGCGCCTACCCGCAGTGGGATCTCGGAGTCCAGGTCATGCCCGACACCGAGGACGAGACCTTCTCCGGCATCGACCTTCTCGACCCGACGAAGTTCGTGCCGGAGGAACTCGCGCCGGTGCAGATCATCGGGACGCTGACGCTGAACCGGAACCCGACGAACTACTTCGCCGAGACCGAGCAGGTGGCCTTCAATCTCGCGAACCTGGTCGGCGGCATCGACGTCACGAACGACCCGCTGCTGCAGGGGCGGCTCTTCTCCTACCTGGACACCCAGATCACCCGTCTCGGCGGTCCGAACTGGAACCAGTTGCCGATCAACCGCGCTCACGCGCCGATCAACGACAACCTCCGTGACGGCTTCGGTCAGTCCGCGGTCCACGGTGGGAACGCTTACAAGCCCAACACTCTCGACGGAGGTTGCCCCTTCCACGCCGGCGACGCCGACCACCCGTTCATCGATCTGCCGGTGGCGGTGGCGGCATCGGTGAAGGAGCGTGCGCACCCGGCCTCGTTCGACGACCACTTCAGCCAGGCGACGCTGTTCTACCGCTCCATGTCGCCGGTCGAGCAGGACCACATCGCCGGGGCCTACACCTTCGAGCTGTCCAAGTGCTGGGACACCGTGATCCGGGAACGTCAGCTGCAGGCGCTGGCCAACATCGACGCCGGCCTGACGAAGAAGGTCGCCGACGGACTCGGCCTGGCCGCGCCCGAGCCGACCGTGCCCACGGCCGACGTGACGCCCAGTGCCGCGTTGTCGCAGCTCGGTGGCAGCTGGCCGGTGGCCGGCCGTCAGGTCGGCGTCGTCATCGGTGACACCGCCGACGCCGCCCAGGTGTCGCGGCTGATCAGCACGCTGGACGCGGCCGGCGTGGTCGCGTTGGTGGTCGGTCCGCACGGCGGGACGGTGGCCGGGACGCCGGTGCACCGCACCTACGCCAACGCCGCCTCGATCGAGTTCGACGCCCTCGTGCTCGTCGGCGACCTGCCGCCCGCCCCGGACGCGGTGGTGAGCGGCGACGCCAAGGCCGGGTTCCCCGCGGCGGTGGGTGACCCACGGGTGATCAAGCTCGTCGGTGAGGCGTGGCGGCACGCCAAGCCGATCGGCGCGACGACGGGCAGCGCCGTCCTGGGTGACAGCGGGGTGCGCCCGGACCAGGTGGGGGTGGTCACCGGCGACCCCGCCGGCATCGGGGCGGAACTGCTGGAACTGCTGGCCCGGCACCGCTGCTGGGACCGGTTCGCCACCAGCGCCGACCTCTGACACCGGCGAGCGCACAGCGCCGTTCGGCGGGGTCCCGCGACGCAGCGTCGTGGGACTCCGCCGCGGTGGGTCTCGAGCATCGGACACGAACCGCCGCACGGATCGGCGCCCAACGGGTACATGAATCCTCACCTAACCGTCCGGCCAACCCGGCCGACACCTGAGGAGAACCCGCATGAGCGTCAAGCTGGCCGTCATCTACTACTCGGCGACGGGGACCGTCCGCGGGATGGCCGAACGCGCCGCCGCCGCCGGTGAGAAGGCCGGTGCCGAGGTGCGGCTCCGTCCGGTGGCCCGCCAGACGTCCGACGACGACCGGGAGGCGAACGAGGCGCAGGCCGCCAACGCCGCCGCCCAGGCCGACCAGCCGGACGCGACCGCCGATGACATCGTCTGGGCCGACGCCGTCCTGTTCGGATCCCCGACCCGGTACGGCAACATCGCCGGTCAGCTCAAGACGTTCCTGGACAGCCTCGGGCCGCAGTGGGGTCAGGGGCTTCTCGCCGACAAGGTCTACGCCGGCTTCACCGCGAGCCAGACCGCGCACGGCGGTCAGGAGACCACGCTGCTCGCGCTGTACAACACCATCCACCACTTCGGCGGCATCGTCGTCGCCCCCGGCTACACCGACCCGCTGAAGTTCGCCGACGGGAACCCCTACGGCGTCTCGCATGTCACCGGTGCGAACAACGACGCTCCGATCACCGACGCCGAACTGGCCGCGCTGGACCACCTGGCCACCCGGGTGGTCACCGTCGCCGGCAAGCTCGCCGGCTCCTGAGACCCGCACCCCGGCCCGCGACCTCCTGTTCGCGGGCCGGGGCGCCCGCTCGCACGCGCAATCCCGGGACGTCCCGACGAGGAGATCGGTGCCTGTTCAGGTCGCGGTGTGGCCCAACTCGGTCGACAGTTCCCGGGCCGCTCGGGCGACGTAGTGGGCCAGCTTCTGCAACTGGCCCCCGACCCGGGCTTTCGGGGCCGACACGTTCACGGCCGCCACGATGCGGCCGTTGAAGTCGAACACCGGCGCGGACACGGCGACGACGCCGCGCTCGAGTTCTTCGTCGGACACCGCGAACCCGCTGCGACGGATGCGGTCCACCTCGGTCAGCAACGACTCGAGATCCACCACCCGTGCGCTGGCGGCCGTGGGTTCGGGAAGGACGGCGAACCGGGACTGCGCCGGGACGCCCTGGCTCTGCGGTGACAGGATCGCCGCGTCCTGTCCGTGCTCGCGGTACCACTGCTCGATCCCGTCCCGATCGAGGTCGCTGATCAGGACCCGGCCGGACGGCGTCCGCCAGGCGGCCGTCGTGACCCCCTCCCAGCCGGTGGTGTGGAACTCGTAGGGACTCAATTCGCTGAGGAGGGTCAGCACGTTGCCGCCCCGCAGCACGCACAGGTGTGCGGTCTCGCGAGTCTCATGGGCGATGCGTCGCAACTGCACCCGCGCGGCCCGCACCATGGTCGCCTCCGCGGTCTGCGCGGCCAGCGCGTACAGCCGGTATCCCAGCCGGTAGGCCAGCGTCTCGGGGTCCCGGTCGACCATGCCGGCGTCCGCCAGGGTCGCGAGAACCCTGGAAACCACGGCCTTGTCGCGGCCCGACAGCTCGGCCAGCCGCGACACCCCCAGTCCGCCGCTCTGTGCGGCCTCCGGGCCGGCGAGCACGTCCAGCAACGCGATGTCGCGGGCGAGCCCGGCCGCGTTGCGTCTCGGAGCGCCGGTTCCGCGTTCGTCCATCGGACCATCCTAGAGGCCGTTGCCATATGCACAACCACTGTTGTGGCTCTGGAAACACCTTTTGTACGGTCAGCGAGCCGTCATCGCCGACGGCCCCCCTCGATCGGGGAAGGGAGTGGAGCATGACCGGTTTCAGCTTCGATGGTCTCTGGACGTTCCTGAACCGACGGTCCGACGACATCGCCGCACTCGTCCTGCAGCACCTCGCGGTCGTCCTCGTCTCGCTGGTCATCGCGACGGCCGTCGGGACAGGGGTCGGGCTCCTGGTGTGGAATCGGCCGTTCCCGCGGACGGTCTCGTTGACCGCGGCCGCTGTCGCTCTCACCATCCCGTCGCTGGCGTTGCTGGCTCTGCTCAGTCCGGTGCTGGGCCTCGGGTGGGGGCCGTCGGTGTTCTCCTTGGTCTTCTACTCGATGCTGCCCATCATCCGGAACACCGTCGTGGGCCTCCGCGAGGTGCCGGCGTACATGGTCGAAGCCGCCCGCGGGATGGGGATGACCACCACCCGGGTGCTGCTGCGCATCCAGCTGCCGTTGGCCTGGCCGGTCATCGTCACCGGGATCCGCGTCGCGGCCCAGCTGACGATCGGGATCGCCGCCATCGCCGCGTATGTCGCCGGACCCGGGTTGGGTGTGTACATCTTCCGCGGGTTGTCCTCACTGGGGTCGGCCAACGCCCTCAACTACGCGCTCACCGGGACCGTGTGCGTGGTCCTGCTCGCCCTCCTCGTCGACGGCGCCTTCGTCCTCGTCACCCGCCTCACCACCGCAAGGGGTCTCCGTGTCTGAGCCGTCCACCGTCGGCACCCTGTCCGCGCTCGCCGAGACGACCGGAGGGGCCAGCATCGAGCTGCGTCGGGTCACCAAGACCTATCCGGGACAGTCACGGTCGGCCGTCGAGGACTTCTCCATGCGCATCGAGCCCGGTGAGCTGGTGATGTTCGTCGGACCCAGTGGTTGCGGCAAGACGACCACCATGAAGATGATCAACCGCATCATCGAGCCGACGTCCGGTTCCATCACCATCGACGGCCGTGACGTGCTCTCGCTGGACCCGGACGAGCTGCGCCGACACATCGGCTACGTCATTCAGCAGATCGGGTTGTTCCCGCACATGACGATCGCGGA
>JBQGEH010000439.1:0-1857 GCA_052039515.1 Nakamurella sp.
GAGTCGGGCACCACGGCATCCGACACCCCGGCCGAGGCCGGCGGTGAGCAGTCCGCGGGCACCGGCCCCGAGGAGCAGGCGGAGGACGGCGAGGGCGGCACCAGCCGCCGGCGCCGCCGCCGCCGCCGCGGCGGATCCGACGACGCCGGCCGTCCGGACGACCCGGCCGACACCGTCGTGCACGTCCGCGACGGCCGGGAGACCCGCAGCGCCGAGTCCGAGGTGCAGGGGGTGCGCGGCTCCACGCGGCTGGAGGCCAAGCGCCAGCGCCGCCGGGACTCGCTGCAGACCCGCCGCCGCCCGCAGATCCTCACCGAGGCCGAGTTCCTGGCCCGCCGCGAGTCCGTGCACCGGGTGATGGCCGTCCGCCAGCGTCACGACCTCACCCAGGTCGCGGTCCTGGAGGACAACGTGCTCGTCGAGCACTTCGTGTCCCGCGCCGGCTCCGCGTCGATGATCGGCAACGTCCACCTCGGCCGCGTGCAGAACGTGCTGCCGTCGATGGAGGCCGCGTTCGTCGACATCGGCAAGGGCCGCAACGCCGTGCTGTACGCCGGCGAGGTCAACTGGCAGGCCGCCGGGCTGGCCGGCAAGTCCCGTCGGATCGAGTCCGCGCTGTCCAGCGGCGACACCGTGCTGGTCCAGGTGTCCAAGGACCCGGTCGGGCACAAGGGCGCCCGGCTGACCACCCAGATCTCGCTGCCCGGCCGGTTCCTGGTCTACGTCCCGGCGGGCGGCGCGACGGGGATCTCCCGCAAGCTCCCCGACACCGAGCGCAAGCGGCTCAAGGCCATCCTCGACCGGTTCGTGCCCGACGACGCCGGCGTCATCATCCGCACCGCCGCCGAGGGCGTCTCCGAGGAGGAGCTGGCCCGCGACGTCGAGCGGCTCAAGGCGCAGTGGGAGCAGATCCAGGCCGCGGCCGCGCAGCAGAGCCAGGGCGCGCAGCCCAAGCAGCTGTACAGCGAGCCGGACACGCTGATCAAGGTCATCCGCGACCTGTTCAACTCCGACATCAGCGAGCTGATCATCGACGGCGACGACAGCGACCACGGCATCTGGGACTCGCTGTCGTCCTACGTCAACGCGGTCGCTCCGGAGCTCGCGCCGCGGCTGCACCGCTACGACGGCCCGACCGACGTCTTCGCCGCGTACCGCATCGACGAGCAGATCGCCAAGGCGCTGGAGCGCAAGGTCTACCTGCCCTCCGGCGGGTCGCTGGTCATCGACCGCACCGAGGCGATGACCGTCGTCGACGTCAACACCGGCAAGTACACCGGGTCGGGCGGCAACCTCGAGGAGACCGTCACCAAGAACAACCTCGAGGCGGCCGAGGAGGTCGTCCGGCAGCTCCGGCTCCGTGACATCGGCGGCATCATCGTCGTCGACTTCATCGACATGGTGCTCGAGTCCAACCGCGAGCTCGTGCTCCGGCGGCTCACCGAGTGCCTGGGCCGGGACCGCACCCGCCACCAGGTCGCCGAGGTGACCTCGCTGGGCCTGGTCCAGATGACCCGCAAGAAGATGCGCACGGGTCTCGTCGAGGCGTTCTCGGAGCCGTGTGCGCACTGCCACGGCCGGGGCATCGTGCTGCGCGACGTACCGGTCGACCCGACGGCGGTGGAGACCCCGGAGCCGGCGTCGGACCGTTCCCAGGGTCGGCGCAACCGCGGTGGCCGCGGCCGCGAGACGGTCGTCGAGGTCGAGCCGGTGGTGCCGGTCGTCGCGACCCCCCGGCGGGATCCGCGTGGTCCCAAGCCCCCGGAGTCCGGTGCCGCGCACCGGGCCGCCGAGGACGCGCCGGTCGACGAGTTGTCCTCGTCGCTGCTCGCCGAACTGAACGGCCGGGCGGTGGAG
>JBQGEH010000440.1:0-8976 GCA_052039515.1 Nakamurella sp.
GTAGACCGCCGGGATGATCTGGTCGGTGTCGACGTTGCTGCGGCGCAGCGGGATGCCGACGCCGGTGTGGGAGGTGAAGACCTGCACGGGATGTCCTTTACGAAAGCGGAGGGGTCGGGTACGCGAGCGGGGAGCGACCGCTCCCGTCCGGCGCGGACGGGGTCAGCGGGTGGTCGGCAGGAAAGCCGGTCGACGACCCTCGAAGTCGTCGATCTCGTCGGCGTGGCGCAGGGTCAGCGCGATGTCGTCCAGCCCGTTGAGCAGGCGCCACTTGATGTACGGGTCGATCTGGAACGAGATGGTCAGGCTGCCCGCGACGATCGTCTGGGTCTCCAGGTCGACGCTGATCTCGGTGCCCGGGTGGTTCTCCAGCAGCTTCCACAGCAGCTCGACCTGGTCCTGCTCGACCTGGGCGGCGACGAGCCCGCCCTTACCGGAGTGGCCGCGGACGATGTCGGCGAACTTCGACGAGATGACCACCCGGATGCCGTAGTCCGAGAGCGCCCAGACCGCGTGCTCCCGCGAGGATCCGGTGCCGAAGTCGGGTCCGGCGACGAGCACCGACCCGGCCCGGTAGGCGGGCTGGTTGAGCACGAAGGTGGGGTCGTTGCGCCAGGCGCTGAACAGGCCGTCCTCGAAGCCGGTGCGGGTGATCCGCTTCAGGTAGACCGCCGGGATGATCTGGTCGGTGTCGACGTTGCTGCGGCGCAGCGGGATGCCGACGCCGGTGTGGGAGGTGAAGGCCTGCACGGGATGTCCTTTACGAGAGCGAGGGGGGCGGGGACGCGAGCGGGGAGCGACCGGCCGCGCCGGTCACGGTCGATTCAGACCAGCGCGGGCACGGGCGGGAGGTCGGCCGGCGAGGCGAGGGTGCCGAGCACCGCGGTCGCGGCCGCCACGTGCGGCGAGACCAGGTGCGTCCGGCCGCCTTTGCCCTGGCGTCCCTCGAAGTTGCGGTTCGAGGTGGAGGCGCTGCGCTCCCCCGGGGCGAGCTGGTCGGGGTTCATCCCCAGGCACATCGAGCAGCCGGCGTTGCGCCACTCGGCGCCGAACTCGGTGAAGACGCGGTCCAGGCCCTCCGCCTCGGCCTCGAGCTTCACCCGCATCGATCCGGGCACGACGAGCATGCGCACCGACTCGGCCTTGGTGCGTCCGCGGACGATGTCGGCGGCGACCCGCAGGTCTTCCAGCCGCCCGTTGGTGCACGAGCCGAGGAACACCGTGTCGACGGCGATCTCGCGCAGCGGGGTGCCCGGGGTCAACGCCATGTACTCCAGCGCCTTCTCCACGGCGAGCCGGTCGACGTCGTTCGGGACGTCGGCCGGGTCGGGGACCCGCTCGCCCAGCGGCAGGCCCTGCCCCGGGTTGGTCCCCCAGGTGACGAACGGGGTGAGACTGTCGGCGTCCAGCACGACCTCGGCGTCGAAGACCGCGTCGTCGTCGGACCGCAGGGACGACCAGTACGCGACGGCGGCGTCCCAGTCGGCTCCGGTGGGCGCGTGCTGGCGGCCCTGCACGTAGGCGTAGGTGGTCTCGTCGGGGGCGATCATGCCGGCCCGGGCCCCGGCCTCGATGCTCATGTTGCAGATGGTCATCCGGGCCTCCATGGACAGCGCCCGGATGGCCGAGCCCCGGTACTCCAGCACGTAGCCCTGGCCACCGCCGGTGCCGATCTTGGCGATGACGGCCAGGATGATGTCCTTGGCGCTGACCCCGGCGGCGAGCTCCCCCTCGACGGTGATGGCCATCGTCTTGAACGGGCTCAGCGGCAGCGTCTGGGTGGCCATCACGTGCTCGACCTCGCTGGTGCCGATGCCGAACGCGAGCGCCCCGAACGCGCCGTGGGTGGACGTGTGGGAGTCGCCGCAGACGATGGTCATGCCCGGCTGGGTGAGACCGCGCTGCGGCCCGACGACGTGCACGATGCCCTGCTCGGCGTCGCCCATCGGGTAGAGCGTGACGCCGAACTCCGCGCAGTTGGCCCGCAGGGTGTCCACCTGCAGACGCGAGACCTGGTCGGCGATGGGCGCCTTGATGTCCAGCGTGGGCACGTTGTGGTCCTCGGTGGCGACCGTGAGATCCGGGCGGCGCACGGGGCGGCCGGCCAACCGCAGACCCTCGAAGGCCTGCGGGCTGGTCACCTCGTGGATGAGGTGCATATCGATGTACAGCCGATCGGGCTCACCCTCGGCCCGGTGCACCACGTGGGCGTTCCAGACCTTCTCGGCCATCGTCAGACCCATGACTTCCCTCATCCTCTTCGACACGCGGCGGAACACGGCGGACTGCGGCGGCGCGACACCGGACCACGGACGTCGCGTCGCGGTGCCCGGTCGGCGTTCCGGGCGGCGTCACCGCTTTTGACGTCTCAGGATGTGGGATCCTAGTATCGCATCATGGAACACTCTAGCGGCATCGGCGTGCTGGACAAAGCCGTCTCGGTGCTCCGGGCGGTGGCCGGCACCCCGCTGGCCCTGGCCGACCTGTGCGGCGCCACCGGACTGCCGCGGGCGACCGCGCACCGCCTGGCGGTGGGTCTGGAGGGTCACGGCCTGCTGGCGCGGGATCCGCAGGGACGCTGGAGCACCGGGCCACTGGTGGCCAGTCTCGCCGCGTCCGCGCCGGACCCGTTGCTGGCGGCGGCGTCCCACGTGCTGCCCGAGTTGCGGGACCTCACCGGCGAGAGTGTGCAGCTGTACCGGGCGGACGGGCCCAGTCGGGTCTGCATCGCCGTCGCCGAGCCCCGGTCGGGGCTCCGGGACACCGTGCCGCTGGGATCGGTGCTGCCGATGCACGCAGGCTCGGCCGCCAAGGTGCTGTCGGCCTGGGCGCCGCCCCGCCCGGGCGTGGCACCGGCGTTCTCCGATCGGACGCTGGCCGAGGTGCGGCGGCGGGGCTGGGCCGAGTCGGTGGCCGAGCGCGAAGCGGGCGTGGCGAGCGTGTCCGCTCCGGTCCGCGACCGGGACGGGACGGTGATCGCCGCGGTGTCGGTGTCGGGCCCGGTGGACCGCCTGAATCGGCGCGGTGCACGCGAGTGGGCGGCGGACCTGACGGCGGCGGCGGAGCGGCTGACCGCCGGCCTGTGAGCCGCGCGGCCCGCCCGTCCGCGACGAAACCCACGGAAACGCAGCAGACCCCCGGACCGGAGTCCGGGGGTCTGCTGTCGGTGTAGCCCCGAAGGGATTCGAACCCTCGTTACCGCCGTGAGAGGGCAGCGTCCTAGGCCGCTAGACGACGGGGCCGTGCGGGTGGTGCATGGTGCCGGTGGGCTGTCTTCCAGCCCGACCGGAGCCAGACTGGAACACTACCGGATACCGCTGGGGTACTAGGACTCGAACCTAGAATGAGGGAATCAGAATCCCTAGTGTTGCCAATTACACCATACCCCACCGAAGCGCCCCGACCTGCCGTCCCGATCCCCCGTCGGGGACCGCTGGTGCCGGGTCGGAACCGTTCCAGTGTACTGCTGTGGGCACTGCCGTGTGCCCGTCAGGCACGGGTGAGAACTCTACCGCTTCATCCCCGCTGCCACCGAATCCGCTGGTCAGAGGCTCGCAAGCAGCTCCGGCAGGGCCGTCAGCGTGGTGATCGAGGGCACGTCGGCCGGCGCGGGACCGCCCCCGGTGCGGTCCAGCCACACGCCGTGCAGACCGGCCGCCGCCGCCGCCTGGGCGTCCACGTCCAGTCGGTCCCCCACGTACACCACGGCCGCCGGGGGCAGGTCCAGTCGCCGGCAGGCCTCGGTGAAGATCCACGGATCGGGTTTGGCGTGTCCGACGTCACCGGAGACGACGACCACCTCGAAGGCGTCAGCCAGCCCCACCGCGGCGAGCTTGGCCCGCTGGTGCGGTCCGTCGCTGTTGGACACCACCCCGATCCGCATCCCGGCCAGGGCGTCCAGGCACGGCCGCACGTCGTCGAAGAGCCGGTAGTGCCGGGTCATCTCGTCCTGCCGGCGGGCCTCGAGGGCGAGCAGCCCGGCCCGGTCGGGGGCGGGGAGCCCGGCCCAGGCCAGCAGCTCGACGAGCCGGTTCAGCTGCATGTCGCCGAACGTCACCTCGCCGGCCAGGAAGCGGGGGTAGTGGCGTTCGGTGAGCGCATGCCAGGTGTCGGGCAGCCCCGCCCGGACCTCCGGTCCGAGCAGGGCCGCGAGACCGGCCGCCGCGGAGGCGCCGAAATCGACCAGCGTGTCGTCGATGTCGAAGAGCACGGCCCGCACCCGGCCGGCGCCGGCGGTCACGAAGCCTGGGCCAGCGCCAGCCCCGCCCCCAGGCGCTCCATGGTGGTCTCCCGGCCCAGCAGCGCGAGCGACTCGTACAGCGGCGGCGACACGGTGCTGCCGGTGACGGCCACCCGGACGGCGGTGAACGCGACCCGCGGCTTGAGCTGCAGGGTGTCGACGAGCGCCGTGCGCAGCGCGGTCTCGATGGCCGCCGGCTCGAACTCCCCGAGCCCGCTGAGCGCGGTGATGGCCGCCTCCAGCACCGGGACCGCCGACGCCGTCAGCGCTTTCGCCGCGGCCGCGGGAACCACCGAGAACGCCGGCGTGAACAGGAAGTCCAGCATGGTGGCCGCGTCGACCATCAGGTTCGAGCGCTCCTGGACCAGCGGGGCGGCCGCGGCCACCCGGTCCAGGTCGGCGGCCGTGGGCTCCATCGACAGCGACCCGCGGGCCTGCAGGTAGGGCACCAGCCGGGCCGCGAAATCGTCCGGCGCGAGCAGCCGGATGTGGGCCGCGTTGATCGCCTCGGCCTTCTTCTGGTCGAACCGGGCCGGGTTGGGCTGCACCCGGGAGATGTCGAAGGCCCGGATCAGGTCCTCCGGGGAGAACACCTCGCGGTCGTCGCCGAGCGAGAAGCCCAGCAGGGCCAGGTAGTTGACCATGCCCTCGCGGACGAATCCGGCGTCGCGGTGGTGGAACAGGCTCGACTCGGGGTCGCGCTTGGACAGCTTCTTGTTGCCCGCGCCCATCACGAACGGCAGGTGCCCGAACTCGGGGGTGCCGGTGCCGACGCCGATGTCGGCGAGCGCCGCGTACAGCGCGATCTGCCGGGGGGTGGACGGCAGCAGGTCCTCGCCGCGCAGCACGTGGGTGATCCCCATCAGGGCGTCGTCGACCGGGTTGACCAGGGTGTACAGCGGCTCCCCGGTCCCGCGCACCATCACCGGATCCGGCACCGAGCCGGCCGGGAAGGTGATGGGCCCGCGGACGAGATCGGTCCAGGAGTGCTCCCCGTCGGGCATCCGCAGCCGGAGCACGGCGGGCCGGCCCGCGTCGATGGCCGCCTTGACGAACTCCAGCGGCGCGTCCCGGTCGTAGTTGTCGTAGCCGAGCTTGGGGTCCCGGCCGGCGGCGAGGTGCCGCGCGGTGACCTCCTCGGCGGTCGAGTAGGACTCGTAGAGGTGACCGGCGGCCAGCAGCCGGGCGGCCACGTCACGGTAGATCTCGGCGCGCTCGCTCTGCCGGTAGGGCCCGTGCGGGCCGCCGACCAGCGGGCCCTCGTCCCAGTCCAGGCCCAGCCACTGCATGGCGTCCAGCAGGGCGGCGTAGGACTCCTCGGTGTTGCGCGCCGCGTCGGTGTCCTCGATGCGGAAGACCAGCGTGCCGCCGTGGTGCCGCGCGAACGCCCAGTTGAACAGGGCGGTGCGGGCCATCCCGACGTGCGGGGTGCCGGTGGGCGACGGACAGAACCGGGCCACCACGGGCCGGGTCGGTGCGGTCGTCAGGTCGGGGTGCGGGGCGGCGGCGGGCGCGGGTGTGGAATCCATGGCCGTCCCAGCGTAGACGCCGGGACGGCCGTCACCCGCGGGCGACGGGAGCCGCCCCGGTTCAGCGGTAGGCGACCGGGTTGGTCAGCGTGCCGATGCCCTCCACGGTCACCGACACCGTCTGGCCGGCCTCCATGGGGCCGACGCCGGCCGGGGTGCCGGTGAGGATGACGTCGCCGGGCAGCAGGTCCATGATCTCGCTGACGAACTCGATGATGGCGCCGACGGTGTGCACCATGTCGCCGGTGTGGCCGTCCTGCTTGACCTCGCCGTCCAGCTCGGTGCGGATCGCGAGATCGGAGGGGTCGAGGTCGGTCTCGATCCACGGGCCGATCGGGCAGAAGGTGTTGAACCCCTTGCCCCGGGTGAACTGCACGTCGAGCTTCTGCAGGTCGCGGGCGGTCACGTCGTTGGCGACGGTGTAGCCGAGGATGACCGACGCGGCGTTCTCGGCGCGGACCTCACGGGCCGGCCGGCCGATCACGACGGCGAGTTCACCCTCGTAGTCGACCCGGGCCGACGACGGCGGCAGCAGGATGCGGGCGTTCGGACCGACCACCGAGGTGGAGGGCTTGAGGAAGATGACCGGCTCGTCGGCGACGGTGTTGCCCATCTCGGCGGCGTGGTCGGCGTAGTTGCGACCGACCGCGACGATCTTGGACGGCAGGATCGGCGCCAACAGCCGGACGTCGGCCAGCGGCCAGCTGCGGCCGGAGAACTCCGGATCGCCGAACGGGTGGTCCTTGATCTCCCGGACGATCGTGCCGTCGGCGGTGTCCTCGATGGAGGCGAAGGCCAGACCCTCGGGATGGGCGATGCGACCCAGGCGCATGGGTACCTCTCAGACGTTCGTGGTGGGACGGGCGTTCGGCCGCTGACCCTACTCAGGGTGTGCTGATGGCGTACCGCAGCGAGTCCACCAGGGCCAGCCACGACGCCTCGATGACGTTGGGGTGCACCCCGACCGTCGTCCACTGCCGGGAGCCGCGCTGCGAGGTGACCAGCACCCGGGTGACGGCCTCGGTGCCGGCGGTGCCGCCGAGGATGCGCACCTTGTAGTCGACCAGGCTGACCTCGTCCAGGTGGGGCACCTCCGCCGACAACGCCTGCCGCAGCGCCGAGTCCAGCGCGTTGACCGGGCCGTTGCCCTCCGCGGTGGCGATGACCCGACGCCCGGCGGTCCGGACCCGCACGGTCGCCTCGGCGCGGGTGTCGGTGCGCAGCACCTCCCCGTCGGCCGCGGCCACCGCGACCGGCTGCTCGCCGTCGACGATGACCCGGTACGACTCGATCTCGAAGGGCGACACCGCGGCGGCGCCGGAGGCGGCCGCCAGCTCCCGCTGGACGAGCACGGCGAACGACGCGTCGGCCGCCTCGTACGACCAGCCATTGCTCTCCCGCTCCTTGACCGACTGCACGACGGCGGTGACGACCTCCGGGTTGGCGGCGAGGTCGATACCGAGCTCGGCCGCCTTGAGCTCGATCTAGGCCCGGCCGGCCATCTCGGTGACCAGGATGTGCATGTCGTTGCCGACCAGCGCCGGGTCCAGGTGGTTGTAGAGCTCCGGTCCGACCTTGATGGCGCTGGCGTGCAGGCCCGCCTTGTGGGCGAACACCGACGAGCCCACGTACGCCTGGTGGTCGTCGGGGGTGATGTTGGCGAGCTCGGCCAGCGCGTGCGAGATCCGCATCATCTCGGCCAGGGCACCGTCGGGGAGCACCGCCAGATCGAGCTTGGTCACCAGCGACCCGGTGACGGCGAACAGATCGGCGTTGCCGGCCCGCTCGCCGTAGCCGTTGGCGGTGCACTGCGCGTGGGTGGCACCGGCGTGCACCGCGGCCAGCGTGTTGGCCACCGCGCAACCGGTGTCGTCCTGGCAGTGGATGCCGATCCGGAAGCCGGTGCGGGCCAGCACGTCCCGGACCACCTGCTCGATCTGGAACGGCAGCATGCCGCCGTTGGTGTCGCACAGCACCCCGACGTCGGCGCCCGCGGTCATCGCCGCCTCCAGCACCCGCACCCCGTAGTCGCGGTCGGCGGCGTAACCGTCGAAGAAGTGCTCGCAGTCCAGGAACACCCGCCGTCCGTGCGCCACCAGGTGCGCGACGGTGTCCGACACCATCGCGAGGTTCTCCGCCGCCGTGGTGCGCAGCGCCCGCTCGACGTGCCGCGGGTCGGACTTGGCCACCAGCGTCACCACCGGCGCCCGGGAGTCGAGCAGCGCGCGGACCTGGGCGTCGTCGGCGACCGCGACCCCGGCCTTGCGGGTCGCACCGAAGGCGACCAGTTCCGCGCTCTGCAGCTCGAGCTCGCCGTCGGCCGCGCGGGCGAAGAACTCGGTGTCCTTGGGCATCGCGCCCGGCCAGCCGCCCTCGATGAAGCCGACCCCGAGAGCATCGAGAAGACCCGCGACGGCGAGCTTGTCGGCGACGGAGTAGCTGATCCCCTGCCGCTGGGCGCCGTCGCGCAGCGTCGTGTCGTACAGGTGGAAGGTGTCACCCAGCGGCGACGGACGGACCGGGCGGTGGTGCACCGCCGCCGGCGGGGACGTCAGCACCGAGCCGGCCGTGCGGGGAGAGGACATGTCGGGACGCCGTTCTGCACCGACGGTGCGACGAAGGACCGGACGGGACCGCCGGAGCCCCGGCGGTCCCGACGACTCAGCTGGAGGCGAGTGCGGCCAGCCGGTCACCGATGGCGGTGGTGCGGCCGGTGGAGCCGGGCTGGCGGGTGGCCAGGTCGAACGCCACCGCCGCCTCGACCCGCCGCGCGGAGTCGGGCATCCCGAGGTGGTCGAGCAGCAGCGCGACCGAGAGCACGGTGGCGGTCGGGTCGGCCGTCCCGGTGCCGGCGATGTCCGGGGCGGAGCCGTGCACCGGCTCGAACATCGACGGGTTGGTACGGGAGACGTCCAGGTTGCCCGACGCCGCGAGCCCGATGCCGCCCGAGACCGCGGCCGCGAGGTCGGTGAGGATGTCGCCGAAGAGGTTGTCGGTGACGATGACGTCGAACCGGCCCGGGTCGGTGACCAGGTAGATCATCGCGGCGTCGATGTGGCAGTAGGCCACGGTGATGTCCTGGAACTCCATGGACACCTCCTCGACGACCCGCGACCACAGCTGGCCGGAGTAGGTGAGCACGTTGGTCTTGTGGACCAGGGTGAGGTGCTTGCGGGCGCGGCGGGAGGCCCGGTGGAAGGCGTCCCG
>JBQGEH010000441.1:0-5308 GCA_052039515.1 Nakamurella sp.
AATCGGACTCCCGATCAGCCTCCACTCGTTCCGCGGCCCTGACAGCTCGTCAGCCGTCAGCACGTCAGCCGTCAGCTCGAACACGCTGTTCAGTCCACCCGAGCCCAACCACCGCGTCCCGGACATCGGCAACCTGGTGGATCGCCCGACCGTCGACTTCCACATCGCCGATTCACCCGACGAGCTCGCGGCGGTTCAGGGCTTCGTCGTCGTCTACGGAACCATCGTCACAGCCCGGGGCTCCGGCGACCGGGCCGTCCTCACCGTCACCGCCGGGGACGGCAGCCAGGGGCACGGCCACTTCCAGATCGGCGACGACGTCGACCTGATCCTGACCTCAACCTCCGGCGACACACGGGACGACATCGCCCGCATCGACGAAGAGCTGCCGGCTGGGACGACGGTCGTAGCCTTCGGCCGACCACTGGGCGACGGTTCGATCGATCTGGCGGGGCCGCAGTCCCTCGCCGTCCAGCTCGCCGGCAGCGATCAGGTGTTCTGGCCAGGAATGGGCTACACCACGGGTGTCATCACGCAGGCCCTGCCAGGAGGAACGCTCGTCGGGCCGCCCATCGATACCGGACCTTACGAGAACCAGCGGTGGGTGCTCAGCCGGCTCGAGCGTTCCATCGGCGATCCGCCCCACCTCGAGGAACTCGTAGGCGAGGCGTCAGCCTGGTGGCAGGTCTCATCCGACGGACTGCTCCAGTACGACGCTGGGTGTGGCACCGGAACCGTGAAGGTCGTCCCCAGCCTTCACGGCTACCGCGTTCTCGAGGTGATGGCACCGGCCCCGACCTGCGGCACCGGAACCACTTCGACCGAGACGAGCCGGGCATTCGCGGCAGTCTTCGAATCACCTGGTTTCACGGTTGAAGCTGCGCTCGACGGTGCGCCCAGTCTCTACGGTCCGAACACCGGGTATCTGCTGGGATTCGTGGACAGCGGCACCAGCAGCACCACGCTCAGCTCCACCATCGAGTTTCCGTCCGAGGTGCAGAGTCCGGTTCCAGCGACCGATCCGACGACGCCGCCCGCGGAGACCGCCACACCGGCGGTGGGACTGTGGCATCTCGCAGACCCGGGCGCGGTCAGCGCAGACTCCACCACCATCCAGCTCACCGTGACGAGACGCGAATGCTCGGGAGGAAAGACCGGCGCAGTGCTGCCCGTCGAGATCGGCTACGAGTCGGACCGCATCGTGATCAGGACGCCGTTGGTGCCGAACCCTCCTGGTGCGTACACCTGCCCGAGCAACGACAGCGTCCTCGTCGCCGTCGAATTGCGAGAACCCATCGGGACCCGTCAGCTCGTCGACGCCTCCTGCGTCGATGACGAGGCCGTCGGCACATCGGACTGTTCCGACGGGGGTGTGCGCTGGCGTCCGTAGCTCGGTGGTCGGAGTCAGCCCTCGAGCCGGTCGACCCCTGACCGGCGGCGGACACTGTCGGGGCCGTCTGCGACGATCCTGGGATGCCAGCCGCCGCCGCCCGCACGATGACCGCGGCGCAGGCACGGCGTCTCGCGGTGGCCGCGCAGGATCTCGGACGGGACCGACCACTGGACGCCCCGGCCGCCGGGCGGGCCCAGGTGAACCGGGCCGCGGTCGCCCAGGGCCTGCTGCAGATCGACTCGGTCAACGTGCTGGCCCGAGCGCACCTGATGCCGCTGTTCTCCCGGCTGGGTCGCTACGACACCGCCCACCTCGACGCCGCGGTCTGGCCGACCGCGCCCGGCACCACCGGACGTCGGAGCCGGCTGCTCGTCGAGGCGTGGGCGCACGAGGCGTCGATGGTGCCGCTGGACGTGTGGACCGACCTGTGGTGGCGGCGGCGCGACCACGCTCTGGGCCGCTGGGGCTCGGCCGTCCGGCTCTCCCGTGAGCACCCCGGTGCCGTCGAGAAGGTGCTGGCCGTCATCGCCGACCGGGGCCCGGTGTCGGCCGGCCAGGTCGAGTCGTACCTGGAGCACGGCCGCGGCCCCGGCGGCTGGTGGGGCTGGTCGACCACCAAGACCGCCTGCGAGGTCCTCTTCGCCGCCGGGCGGACCGTCGTGGCCCACCGGCGCGGTTTCGAGCGCTACTACGACCTGCCCGAGCGGGTGCTCCCGGCCGCGCTGCTGGACGCCCCCCGGCCGGACGAGGTCGACGCCAAGCGCCGGCTGGTCGAGATCGCCGCCCGTCGCCTCGGGGTGGCCACCCTGGCCGACCTGGCTGACTACTTCCGCATGAAGTCGGTCGACACCGCCGCCGCCGCGGCCGATCTCGTCGACGCTGGGGTGCTCGAACCGGTACGGGTGGCGGGGTGGCGGGAGCCCGCCTGGCGGCACCTCGGAGTCCGGGTGCCCCGTTCCGTCGGCGGAGCCGCGCTGCTGTGTCCGTTCGACCCCATGGTGTGGTTCCGTCGGCGTACCGAGCGGCTGTTCGACTTCCACTACCGCATCGAGATCTACACCCCGCAGGAGCGGCGGGTGTTCGGCTACTATGTGTTCCCGCTGCTCGTCGGTGACGCGTTGGTCGCCCGCTTCGACCTCAAGGCCGATCGGCAGGCCGGGGCGCTGCTCGTCCAGTCGTCGTGGAAGGAGGCGGGCCGGGACGCCGCCTCCATCGTCCCGGCCGCCCGCACCGAGCTGCGCCGGATGGCCGACTGGCTGGGGCTCACCGACGTCGTGGTCCGGCCGCACGGCGATCTGGCACTAGCGTTGGCCGGGTGACCAGTCGCATCCCCGCCGGCGTCGCCGCCGGTCACCCGGCCACGGCGACCGCCGGCCACCAGGTACTCGCCGCCGGCGGCTCCGCCGCGGACGCCGCCTGCGCGATGATCCTGGCCGGCTGCGTCGCCGAGACGATCTTCACCGGCCTGGGCGGCGGCGGGTTCGCCACGTACTACGACGCAGCCACCCGCACCGTCACCTGCCACGACTTCTTCGTCACCGTCCCCGGTCTCGACGGCACCGAGCCCGGACCCGGGACCGGCATCGCGGTCACCTTCGGGGGTGGCGTCCCGGTGCCCTACGACGTCGGCGGCCCGACCGTCGCCGTGCCCGGCACCCCGGTCGGCGTGGAAGCGCTGCACCGCCAGCACGGCTCGCTCGACTGGACCGAGATCGTCCGTCCGGCGCGGGATCTCGCCGAGGCCGGCGCCGAGTTCCCGCAGCAGCACGCCGCCCTGCTCACCGAGGTGTACCCGGCGTTCATGATCGGCGACGGCATCGGCGCCTACTCCACCGAGCAGGCCGGGGAACGCCGGCTGCTGCAGGCGCGGGAGCGGCTCTTCCACGACGGCCTCGCCGACACCCTGGACGGCTACGCCCGCGAGGGCTCGGCGTACCTGATGGCCGGGGCGTTCGCCGACGCGCTGGTCGAGCGGGTCCGGGCCGACGGTGGTGCCATGTCCCACCAGGACCTGCAGGCCTACCGCGTGCACACCCGCCCCGCGGTGGCCACCCCGTTCGGCGACACCGTGGTGCATCTGCGCGGCGACGACCTCGACGACATGGGCGCGACCCTGGCGCGATTGGACGTCGACGCCGTCCGGGCGGGCGGCACCCAACGGCAGCGGGCGCTGGTCGCCGCACTCGCCGGGGTCCCGAAGCGCTCCGACACGACCTCCTGCGTCGCCGTCGACGTCGCTGGTAACGCCTGTGCCGCAACGCATTCGCTCGGCCTCGGCTCCGGAGTGTGGGTCGGCGGCGTGCACGGCAACTCGATGCTCGGCGAGGGGGAGCTGCTGCGCGGCCCGCTGGTGCCGGGGGAGCGGATGGGGTCGATGATGACGCCGCTCGTCGCGGTGGACGCCGACGGCGGGCTCGTGCTGGCCGGCGGGGCCGCCGGCGGCAGTCGCATCCGCTCGTCGCTGCTGCAGGTGCTGACCGCCGTGCTCCTCGAGGGCGCCGACGTCGCCGACGCCATCGCCCGTCCGCGCATGGCGTTCGGCGGCAGCCTGGTGCACCTCGAACCGGGGTTCCCGCCAGAGACCGCGACGGCGTTGGCGGCCGACGGCTACCAGATTCTGGACTGGGCCAACAAGGCCCCGTACTTCGGCGGGGTGTCGATGGCGACCCGCTCCGGGTTGGCCGCCGACCCGCGGCGCGGCGGCCACGCCATCCGGCTGTAGGGCCCTGCCCCGGAGCGCCCACCGCCCGCAGAAGCCGAACGAACACGAGGACGCCGACCCTGCAGGGTCGGCGTCCACGCACTGGTTGGGCTTCTGCGGGTCAGGCCCGGTTCAGCTCAGCCCGGCGGCGGGGTCCAGCTCGGTCAGGACCGGATCGCCCCGGCCCCGCTCAGACCGGCGTGTCGACGTCGGCCGTGGCCAACGACACCGATCCGGACACCGTCCGGCCCTTGATGGTCAGCTCGCTGCCCTCGATGCGCTCACCCACGGCCAGCGCGCTGTGCGCGGTGCCGGACACGGTGGAGAGCTCGACCTTGGCGGCCACGCCCGGGTGCACGCCGACGTGCAGCGCGCCCGAGACGGCGGCCAGGTCGACCGTTCCGCGGCTCGCGTCGCGGACGTCGATGTCGCCGGAGACCGTCCGGATCAGGGCGCGGCCGGCGGCCTGCCCGACGTTCACCGCGCCGGAGGACGTCTTGACCTCGATCCGTTCGGCGGCGCCGGTGATGCCCACCCCGGCCGACTCGGTCCGGACCCGGACGCCGGAACCGGTCGGCACCGTGACCCGGACGATGAACCCGGTGTGCCACCGGCGCCGGGCCGGCTCGCTGTCGACGACCAGCCGACCGTCGTCCAGGCTGACCACGACGTCCTCGGTCGCGTCGTCGCTGACGCCGGGCGCCGGTTCCTGGGTCGGCGTCCACTGGGACACCGAACGGATGACGTCGTCGAGGAAGCCGCCGGGGGCATCGTCGGCGGTGATGACCTCGACCGTGGTCATGCTGGTGTCGGTGAGGTCCACGGTCACCGCGCCGGCGGCGTTGCGGATCTCGCAGGTCACGGGTTCGGGGGTCAGGTAGTGGTGCACGGGAGGGCCTTCCGGGAGCGGAACGGGTCGGGTGTGGACGGGTGCGGTCGGGGTGGGGTCAGCCCCGGACCCAGCCGGAGATGGTCTCGCCGCGGGGGACGTCGCGGTCGTGGCGCTCGGTCTTGTCCTTCCACTTGCGCGGCAGGTCGGTCTTGATCGACTCGGCGACCGCCCGGGAGATGAACGAGTTCAGCGACACGCCCTGCTCGGCCGCCGCCTTCTCCGCGCGGCCCTTGAGCTCGTTGAACATCCGCACCGTCGTGCGGGTCAGATCGCCACCCGCCTCGGCGAAGGTGCGTTCGTGGTGGGCGTCGCCGTCCGTCCG